>JAJTHD010000308.1 GCA_021297925.1 Lysobacteraceae bacterium | reverse complement strand
TTTTGCACGGGCTGACGCAGTCTGGGCCCTCCTCGGGAGGGAGACGTCCATGCTTCGTTTGATCCTCGCGTTCCTCGCCGGCGCCGTCGCGATGTCGCTGACGGTGGCCGGCATCCAAGCCATCGGCCACCAGCTGTGGCCGCTGCCCGCGGGCATCAATCCGAACAGCCACGCACAGATGGCGACCATCGTCGAATCGATGCCCGTCGCGGCGAAGGCGTGGGTGGTGCTGGCCTATGCCATCGCCACGGCGGTGGCGGTGCTAGTCGCCACCCTGATCGCCCGGCCGCGCTGGAAGGGCCTCGGCATCGCCCTCGGCCTGTTGATGCTGGGGCTCTGCGCCATCAATCTCAGCCTGTTGCCGCACCCGCTGTGGATGGCCATCGCGACGCTGGCGATCCCGCTGCCGATCGCCCTGGGCGTGGCGCGCTGGCGCCGCCCGGCAGTCGCTTGAACCCCATGCGTCGCATCGTCATCGAACGGCCCGGAGGCTACGACGCACTTCGCCTCGTCGAATCACCGGATCCGGTGCCGAAGCCCGGCGAAGTGCGGTTGCGCGTCGAGGCCTGTGGCGTCAATTACGCCGACGGCATCATCCGTATGGGCCTCTACGAGAGCGCGAAACGCCTTCACGGCTACCCGATCACGCCGGGCTTCGAGGTGGCCGGCGTGGTCGATGCGGTCGGTGACGGCGTGGACGGCTGGCGAACCGGCGACCGCGCCATCGGCGTGACGCTGTTCGGCGGCTACACCAGCGCAATTTGCCTGCCGACGGACCGCGTGTTCGCGACACCGGCCTCGCTGACCAGCGCGCAGGCCGCGGCCCTGCCGACGGTGTTCCTGACCGCTTGGTTCATGGCGCACCAGCAGGTGTACCCGCGGGCCGGTGATCGGTGGCTGGTGCATTCCGCCGCCGGTGGCGTGGGCGGTGCCTTGCTGCAGCTCGCGCGGCTCGCCGGGGTCGAAGCCACGGGCGTCGTCGGCGCCGCGCACAAGATCGACGCAGCGAAGGCGCTCGGCGCCACCCACGTCATCGACAAATCGGCGGGCGACTGGGTCGCGGCGGCGCAAGCGATCGCACCGGAGGGCTTCGACGCCGTGTTCGACGCCAACGGCGTGTCGACCCTGCAGGCCAGCTTCGACGCGCTGGCGCCCATGGGCAAGCTGGTGATCTACGGCTTCGCCTCGATGCTGCCGAAGGACGGCCGCGTGAACTGGCTGAAGCTGGCTTGGGACTGGTGGCGCACGCCGCGCTTCAACCCGCTGGCGATGACCACCAGCAACCGCAGCGTGCTGGCGGCCAACCTCAGCTTCCTGTCCGCGGAAGCGCCGCGCCTGCGCGAAGGCATGCTCTGGCTGCTCGAACGCTTCACCGACGGGCGGCTGGTCGCACCACCGGTGGAAGCCTTTGCACTCGTTGACGCGGCGCAGGCACACCGACGCATCGAGTCGGGGCAGAGTGTCGGGAAACTCGTGCTCCTGCCCTGAGCCCGCCTGCCGCACCGCACCAGAGACCCATGGCCGACAACCCGATCTTCAGCCTCTTCCTGCCGACCGCCCTGGCCATCGTGATGATCGGCCTGGGCCTGCACCTCACGCTCGCCGACTTCAAGCGCGTCGCGACGGCGCCGAAAGCCGTGGTCGTCGCGCTGGCGGTGCAGACGGTGCTGTTGCCGCCGGTGGCCTTCGGCCTGGCGGTCGGCTTCGGGCTGCCGCCCGAACTCGGCCTCGGCCTCGTGCTGCTGGCGGCTTCGCCGGGCGGCGTGACGGCGAACCTGTTCTCGCACCTCGCCCGCGGCGATGTGGCGCTGAACATCACGCTGACCGCCATCAACAGCGTGCTCGCTCTCGTGACCCTGCCCGTCTGGGTCACGCTGGGGCTCGCCTGGCTGATGGCCAGCGAACAGGCCGTGCCGCCGCCGACGCGGAAGATCATCGAAGTCGGCGTGCTGGTGATCCTGCCGGTGGTGATCGGCATGAGCTTGCGCGCGTGGCGTCCGGTGATCGCCGAAAAACTCGACAAACCCATCCGCCTGGCCTCGACGCTGATCCTCGTGATCTTGATCGGCGCCGCGGTGTTCTTCGAATGGGAGACGCTGGCGGAGTACGCGGCCGTGGTCGGCTTGGCCGCCCTGCTGTTCAACCTCGTGAGTCTGCTGTCCGGCTACGCCGCGGGCCGGGCCGCGCGCCTCGGCGTGCCGCAGTCCACCGCCATCGCCTTCGAGATCGGCATCCACAACGGCACGCTGGCGATCTTCGTCGCCCTGCACGTGCTGTCGATGCCAGGCGCCGCCGTGGTGCCGGCGCTCTACTCGCTGCTGATGTACCTCACCGGCGGGCTGTTCGCGTGGTGGGTGCTGAAGCGGGCGCTCAGATCGGCTTGATGAACACCAGCACGAGGATCACGAGCAGCAGCACCACCGGAATCTCGTTGAACCAGCGCAGCCACGTCGCCGACTTCGGCGCCGCGCCTTTCTCGATGGCCTTCACCATCCGGCCGGCAACGATGAAGTGGGCGAGGATGCCGAGCACCAGCAGGAACTTCAGGTGCATCCAGCCGCGGGCGGCGGTGATGTGGGGCCAAAGCGAATCGTCGATGACGCGGCCGAACCACAGCAGGAAACCGAACAGGAACACGAAGCCCAGCATCACGTGGCCGAAGCGGTACAAGCGCT
>JAJTHD010000190.1 GCA_021297925.1 Lysobacteraceae bacterium | reverse complement strand
GGGCCGGGCCCGCACCGCTCCGGCGACATCGCCGACACCCTCGGTCGCAAGGTCACCGCGATGGGGCCCATCCGCGCGCAGCTGATCGACAAGGGCATGGTATGGAGCCCGAACCACGGCGATACCGCCTTCACCGTGCCGATGTTCGACGCCTACCTGCGGCGCATCCTGCCCGGCGAGGACTGGCGCGAGGGCTGAGGCTCAGCGGGTGCCGTGCGGAGCGTCCGCCCAGCGCGTGCAGTGACGGCCGGCCCGCTTCGCCACGTAGAGCGCTCCGTCGGCGCGCTTGAGCAGCAGCGCGAGGTCGTTGCGGTCGCGTTGGCCGCCGAGCATCGCCACGCCGATGCTCACCGTCAGCGTCTGGGCAGCGTCCGGCAGGCGCACGGCCGCCATCCTGGCGTGCACGGTTTCCGCCACGCGCACGGCGGCTTCGGCGGTCGCCTCCGGGAGCCAGAGCGCGAACTCCTCGCCGCCGAGGCGCGCGACGGTGTCGCTGCGCCGCAGGCAGGTGCGGAGGACGCCTGCCATGGACACCAGCACCGTGTCGCCGACGTCATGGCCCCAGCGGTCGTTGATGGCCTTGAAGTGGTCGGCATCGACCATGAGCAGCGCACTGTCGGTCGACGGCGTGCCGTCCGGTGGGGCGGCCGGCCGGGCAAGGAACGCGGCATCGAGGGCGCGCCGGTTGCCGAGGCCGGTCAGGGGGTCGGTGCGGGCCAGCGCGTCGAGTTCGCTGTTGCGGTTCCGGATGGCCTCGGACTGCGCCTCCAGGCGCCGATTGGCCTCGGCCAGCTCGCTGGCGAGGCCCTGCGCGGACTGGCGCACTGCCGCACCCCGATGCCGCGGCAGCATCGATTCGATGTCCCCGCGCCCTTAGGATGACGGCGAGCCATCCGTGATCCCCGGTCTTCCGCCCATGTCCCCGACGCAATCGCTGGTCATCCCCATCTATGGCAACGAGTCCGGGATCGACGCCTTGCTGGGGGCGGTGAGTGGCCTCGCCGATGCGCTTGCCGGGGACCTCGAGGTCGTCTTCGTGGTCGATGGCAGCCCCGATGCCAGCCTGCAACGCCTGCGCGAGGCCCTGCCGCGGCTCGACGTCGCGACGCAGCTGGTCAACCTGTCGCGCAACTTCGGTGCGTTCGCGGCGATCCGCGCGGGCTTGGGCGTCGCGCGCGGCCGCGCCATCGCCGTGATGGCTGCCGACCTGCAGGAACCGCCCGAGCTGGTCCTCGCCCTCTTCGAGGCCCTGCGTTCGGATGCTTGCGACGTCGCCTTCGGACAGCGCACCGGGCGTGCCGATCCCGCCTCGACGCGTCTCGCGTCGCGCCTGTTCTGGGGCCTCTACCGTCGCTGGGTGATGCCCGGGATGCCGTCGGGCGGCGTCGATGTGTTCGCCCTCAACGACGCCTTCCGCGACCAGCTGCTGGCGCTCGGCGAATCGAATTCCAGCCTGCTGGCCCAGCTCTTCTGGCTGGGCGGCCGCCGCCGGTTCGTTCCCTATGCGCGGCGCGCCCGTGAGCATGGCCGCAGCGCCTGGACCTTGCGAAAGAAATTGCGTTACTTCAGCGACAGCGTGTACGCCTTCACCGACCTGCCGGTCCGCCTGCTGACCGCGGTCGGCGCGCTCGGCATGGCGGTTGCCACGGTCGCCGGCGCCGTGGTGCTCACGGCGCGCCTCGTCGGTGACATCGAGGTGCCGGGCTACGCGGCGACGGTACTGGCCGTGATGTTCTTCGGTGCATTGAACACACTGGGCATCGGCCTGGTCGGCACCTACGCCTGGCGCGCCTACGAGAACAGCAAACAGCGCCCGCTCGCCGTCGTGCAGTCGCTGGAGCGCTTCGGCGACTGAGTGCTTCAGCTCCGCAGGCCGACGCCCCGTTGCAGCAGCCAGAGGCCCAGCCAGGTGAGCGCGGCGACGAAGCCGAGCATCACCGCGTAGGCCGTCCACAGCGGCACGTCGCTGACGCCGAGCAGGCCGTAGCGGAAGCCGTTGACCATGTAGAAGATCGGGTTGGCGTGCGTGGCCGCTTCCGCCCACGGCGGCAGCAGGCTGGCCGAATAGAACACGCCGCCGAGGTAGGTGAGCGGGGTCAGGATGAAGGTCGGGATGATCGCGATGTCGTCGAACTTCTTCGCGTAGACGGCATTGACGAAGCCCGCCAGCGAGAAGATCACCGCGCCGAGGAACACGGTGCTGATGGTGGCCAGCCAGTCGTGCACGCGCACCTGGGTGAACAGCATCGCCACCGCCAGCACGATGGCGCCGACCATGAAGCCGCGCAGCACCGCGCCGCCGACGTAGCCGCCGAGGATCACCCAGTTCGGCAGCGGCGCCACCAGCAGCTCCTCGATGTGGCGGCCGAACTTGGCGCCGAAGAAGCTGGAGCTGATGTTGCCGTAGGCGTTCTGGATCACCGACATCATCACCAGGCCCGGCACGATGAAGTCGAGGTAGGTGAAGCCGCCCATGTCGCCGATCTTGCTGCCGATCAGCTTGCCGAAGATCAGGAAGTAGAGCGTCATCGTGATCGCCGGCGGCACCAGGGTCTGGCCCCAGATGCGCACGATGCGCGCCACCTCGCGGCGGATGATGGTTTGGAAGGCGGTCCAGTTCGGGTTGCCGGCGGGCGTGGCCATCGGGGCGGTGGTCTCGGGGGCGCTCATGCGGCGTCCTTGTTGGTCAGGCGGACGAACAACTCTTCGAGGCGGTTCACCTGGTTGCGCATCGAGCGCACGGTGATGCCGGCCTGCTGGAAGGCGGCGAAGACGCGGTTGAGGTCCATCTCGCGCGGCATCTCGAGCTTCAGCATCTGGGGGTTCTCGGCGTGCAGCTTGACGCCCTCGATGGCCGGCAGCGTGGCCGGCAGCGCGCCGGCGACGTCGAACACGAAGCCTTCGACGTCGAGCTTGGCGAGCAGCTCGCGCATCGGGCCCTGCTCGACGATGCGGCCCTTGTCGATGATCGCGAGGTTGCGGCAGAGGTTCTCCGCCTCCTCGAGGTAGTGCGTGGTGAGGATGATCGTGGTGCCCTGCGCGTTGATCTCGCGCAGCAGTTTCCACATGCCGCGGCGGATCTCGATGTCGACGCCGGCGGTGGGCTCGTCGAGGATCAGCAGCTTCGGGTTCGTCATCATCGCGCGGGCGATCATCAGGCGGCGCTTCATCCCGCCGGAGAGCGTGCGGCTCATCACCTGCGCCTTCTCCCACAGCTGCGCGAGCTTCAACTGTTGCTCGGCGCGGCGCTCGGCCTCCGCGCGCGGCACGCCGTAGAAGCCGGCGTAGTTCACGAGGATGTCGAAGGGCTTCTCGAACATGTTGAAGTTGATCTCCTGCGGCACGAGGCCGAGGAGCCGCATCGCGTCCTCGCGGCGGGCGAAGCGGTCGACGCCGAAGATCGACACCGCGCCCGAGCTGGCGTTGACCAGCGAGCTGACGATGCCGATCAGCGTGCTCTTGCCGGCGCCGTTGGGCCCCAGCAGGGCGAAGAAATCGCCGGGCTGCACGCTGAGCGAAACGCCCTTCAGGGCTTCGGTCTTGTTGTCGTAGGTCTTGCGGAGGTCGGTGACGCAGAGCGCGGGGACGGCGGCCATGGGCCTTCAGGCGGCGGGCGGGAGTGCAGGGCGTGAAGTATAGGTCGCCGCGCTACCAGAGCCCTCGCTGCGGGCTGATCCGCCCGCCGTCCATCGCGACGCCTTCGAGCTCCAGCAGCTTCTGCTTCCGGCGCAGGCCCCCGCCATAGCCGGTGAGCTGGCCGTCCTGTCCGATGACGCGGTGGCAGGGCACGAGGATCGCGACGCGATTGCGACCGTTCGCTGCGCCCACCGCGCGGGCGGCACCGGGCCGCCCGAGTGCCTGCGCGAGTTCGCCGTAGCTGCGGGTCTCGCCGCTCGGGATGTCCCGCAGGGCCGACCAGACCGCGCACTCGAAGGCCGAGCCCGGCAGGTGCAAGGGGAGATCGAACGTGCCCCGATCCCCGGCGAAGTACGCGGCCAGCTGCGGGCGGAGCGCGGCGATGTGGGCGTGCTCTCCCGGTGACGCGAGGTAGCCATGCTGGTCGCGAAGTTCCTCCAGTTCCTTGATCAGGGCGGGGCGGTCGAGGAACTCCAGCAGCACCAGGCCGCGGTCTTCGGCGGCGGCGATCATCGTGCCCAGCGGGGTCTCGATCGAGGCATGGCGCAAGGCGATGGCGCCACGAGCTTTGCCGGGCGTCGTGGCGAACTGGCGGGCGAACGCCGCGCGGAACCCGCTGACCGACGCGAAGCCATGGTCGAAGCCGCCGGCATCCACGGTGCCGCTGCCCGCCAGCGCCCCCAGGGCATCCCCAAGACGGTGGGCCCGCCACCAACGCTGGAAGCTCAGGCCGTGGTGTTCCTTGAACCATCGGCGCACGCGCAGCGGGTCGAGGCCGAGCGCCCGCAGGTGGGCATCGCCCCAGTGCTGGTCGGGGTGCGCGCGGAGCGCGGCCTGCAGCGCCGGCATCCAGTCCGGCGCGTCGTCGGGCAGGGCGAGGGGCCGGCAGCGTTTGCAGGGCCGGAACCCGTCGGCCATCGCCGCGTCCGCCGTCGGATGGAAGACGACGTTCTCGGGCTTCGGCTTGCGTGCCGGACAAGTCGGGCGGCAGAAAATCCCGGTGGTCCGCACCGACGTGAAGAACACGCCCTCGTAAGCGGCATCGCTGGCCTGCATCGCGGCCAGCATTTCGTCGCGTCCGAGGGCGTGGAAAAGGCGTTTCGACATGGCGGAATGCTAGGCCGGGAGTCGCTTCGCCGACACCGCGGTTTGGACATCGAATGTCGGGAGGGACCGCTAGGGGCGGCGATGCCGAGTCGCGCGTCGGCGTTGTTCAGCCGCCGCTCGCGCGCTCCGCATCGAGCAGGGCGCGCTTGCGCTCCAGCCCCCAACGGTAGCCGCCCAAGCCCCCATCGCCGCGCAGTACGCGATGGCAGGGCACCAGCACGGCCACCCGGTTGGCGCCGCAGGCCGTGCCGACCGCGCGGGTGGCCTTCGGCGCGCCGATGGCCTGGGCCACGTCGGCATAGGAGCGCGTCTCGCCCAGCGGAATGCCTTGGAGAAAGCGCCACACCCGCATCTGGAAGGCCGTGCCCCGGAGGTCGAGCGGGAGTGCCGGGGCCGGGGCGGCGCGGGACAGGTGCGCGTCCAGCGCCGCGATCCATGCGTCGAGCTGGGCGCGCGCGTCTTCCTTCGGGTCGGGTGCGTCGCTGCTCGCGCTGCTTGCGACGCTTTCGACCCGCGTGGCCTTGGGGAATTCGCGCGCGAGCTCCGCTTCCAGCGTTGATGGGCTCTCCCCGAACTGCGCGAAGCACACGCCGCGCGCCGTGGCGGCCATCGCCAGCCACCCTAGTCGCGTCTCGCGCACCACCCAATGGATGAGCTCACCCGCGGCGCCGTCGCGGTAGGCGGAGAGCGTCATGCCGAGATCGCGCGGGGCCTCGCCGTAAACGCGGCTGGTTGAACCGAAGCCGGCTTCGAGGATGGCGTCGGTAACCCGGCTGCCGGCCTTCAAGGCCGACTTCAGCCGCCCCAGCCGCGCGGCGTCCTGCAGGGCCTTCGGCGAGAGCCCAATGACTGCCGTGAAGCGGCGCTGGAAGGCCGAGGGCGAGAGGCCGAATTCAGCGGCTAACGTCGACAAGGGCCAGGACTCGTCTGCGCGGGCCACGAGGCGGCGGGCCAAGGACAACAGCGTCGCATCGACGCGTGAGGCTCTGGAGCGGGGCATGGTTACTGACAGTCCGGTCGGGGGTGCAGATTTGCGCCAGCGCGAAGCTCGCGCACTCCGCTCGTTGCATCTGGCGCCGTTGGCCATTGGTCGGGCGGCCCTGCCCGCCGTTACTTGAGGCAACAGGGCCGAGCCTTCGTCACCTTGGGCAGCTTGCGCTAGCAAGGGCCGAACTGCGGAGTGTTCGCGCACCGCAAGGCATTTGGGTGAAACTCTGTGAAAAGCAAGCCTTGCCCGTCTTGGGCGTGCCCGAATTCACGCGGAACGCCTGCGGCGCCGTTACGTTTGGCTATCAAAAGTCATTCAGGGATGAGCCATGACGTGTAGCCCTCCCGTGCGCGCCGTCTTCGCCGGCCTTTGCCGGTACCAATGCAAGTTCTTCATTGCAGCGATGCTGCTTGCCCTACCGGTGATGGCTACCGCCCAGACCTTCGTGCCGCTGGCGGGAGTGCAGCAGGTGGCCGCTGGTGCCATCCACACCTGCGCCGTGGTGGCGGGGGGCGAGGGGCGCTGCTGGGGCTCAAACAACAGCGGTCGGCTGGGCGACAACAGCATGATCAATCGCCCGACGCCGGTGGCGGTGAGCGGCCTGATGGGCGCGACGGCCATCGCTGCTGGTGGCGCCCACACCTGCGCCGTGGTGGCCGGGGGCGCGGTGCGCTGCTGGGGCTTCAACGGGGAGGGCCAGCTGGGCGACAGCGGCACGACCAATCGCCTGACGCCGGTGGCGGTGAGCGGCCTGACGGGCGCGACGGCTATCGCGGCTGGCCTCAACCATGCGTGCGCCGTG
>JAJTHD010000143.1 GCA_021297925.1 Lysobacteraceae bacterium | reverse complement strand
TTGCCCCCGCCCAGCGGTCGCACGAACGTCACGCGTTCCAGCGCCGCCACACCGTCTTCACGCATCAGCAGCAGGTAACTCGCCAGCACCGAGTTGCGGTAATCGATCCGCACCACCGACTTGCCGGGCTTCGCATCGGTCGAAGCACCCGGCGCTGGCTCGGGCCATTCGGGCGTCGCCGGGCTTTGCAGCGTGAAGATCGGCTTGGTGACGCGGTATTGATCCAGCGGCGTGCGTTCCACCACGCCCCAGCCGCCGGCCTCGCCTTCCACGCCGATCAGGGCCGTGCGTTCGCCGCGGGCGAGTTTCTTGCTCTGCGCATCTTTGGGTAGTTCGCTGACAAACTCGGTCTCGTACTTCAGCTCGCCGAGCTGGATCGTCCCGTCGCTGAACCCCAGCGCGAACGCACCGAGTTCGGAGATGCTCGTGGCGGAAGTGATGACCTTGCCGCCCAGTGCGCCCGTCACGCCGTCAACACCAGGCTTGATCACGGTCACGGGCGTCTGGTCGATCGTCGTCCACAGCAGCCGCCCGTCGCGCAAGAGCATCGTCGCGGACGCGCGGTACTCATCGACCGCGAGGATCAGCGGGGCCGAGCCGCCGCCTTCAATCGTGTGAACATTCGCGCTCGCCGTCGTTCCCGCCGCCCTGCGCCATGTCCGGGCGACCACCGCCCTTCCCACCCACCTGCTGGGCCACGTGGGACAACAGATCACCGGCCTTGACCTTCGAGAGCGCGGCGCCGTGGCTGCCCGCGATCAGGCTCGCCTTGCCGTCGCTCGCCGCAGCGAGGATGACGACGACGTCGCCGAGCTTCTGCTTGAGCACGTCGACGGCCTCGCGGAGGCCTTTCGCATCGAAGCCTTCGAGGCGCGCGGCAACCACCTTGATGCCCGACACATCGACGGCCTGCGAGGCGAGGTCGGCGCTCGCGCCGGCCGCGGCCTTCGCCCTGAAAGCCTCGATCTCGCGCTCGAGCTTCCTCTGCCTGTCGAGCAGACCGCGGAGCTTGTCGAGCAGGTCCGCGCTGCGGCCACCGACCAGCCCGGCGGCCTGTTCCAGCAGCGCCTCCTGCGCCGCGACCTCGGCGAGCGCGCCGCGGCCGGTCACGGCCTCGATGCGACGGATGCCCGCGGCGACGCCGCCCTCGGAAAGGATCTTGAACAGGCCGATATCGCCGGTACGGTGCACATGGGTGCCGCCGCAGAGCTCGGTGGAGAAATCACCCATCCGGAGGACGCGGACGCGATCGCCGTACTTCTCGCCGAACAGCGCCATGGCGCCGAAATCGAGCGCGTCCTGCATGCCCATGTGATGGACTTCGGCCTCGGCGTTGCGGCGGATCTCTTCGTTGACCATGGCCTCGATCGCGGAGAGCTGCTCCGCCGTGATCGCCGAGAAATGCGAGAAGTCGAAGCGCAGGCGATCCGGGGCGACCAGCGAGCCCTTCTGCGTGACGTGCTCGCCGAGCACCTTGCGTAACGCGGCGTGGAGCAAGTGGGTCGCCGAGTGGTTCAGCACCGTGTCCTGGCGACGCTGGCCGTCGACGCGGGACGCGACCTTGTCGCCGACCGACAGTGCGCCGGCCGCGAGGCGGCCGAGGTGGGCGTGGAACTGACCGGCCAGCTTGAGCGTGTCGGCGACCTCGAAGCGATCGCCGCGGGCATCGAGCAGGACGCCGACGTCACCGACCTGGCCGCCCGATTCCGCGTAGAAACTGGTCCGGTCGAGCAGCACGACGCCCTCCTCGCCCGCGGCGAGGCGGTCGACGGGCTTGCCGTCGCGCAGCAGGGCGACGACGCGGCAATCCTCCGCATCGAGCGACTCGTAGCCGAGGAACTGCGTCGGATGAAGCTTGGCGACAAGCTCCGCCGGCAGGACAATGCCTCCACCGAACTTGCCGGCGGCGCGCGCGCGTTCGCGCTGCTCGTTCATGCGCTGGTCGTACACCGCCATCGCGTCAGCGGCCGGCGACAGGCCGCGCTCGCGGAGGATGTCGAGGATCAGGTCGGGCGGGCAGCCGTAGGTATCGTGGAGCTGGAACAGCGCTTCGCCGTCCAGCGCTTCGCCGGCTTTCGCGAGGGTCGCGTCGAGGCGCTGCATGCCGGCATCCAGCGTGGTCGCGAACGCGGCCTCCTCGGCCTTGAGAGCGGCTTCCACCGTACCCTGCTGCGTCCTCAGCTCCGGATAGGCCTCGCCCATCGCTTCGACCAGCGGCTGGACCATGCGCCAGAACACACCTTCGGGCTTGAGCGCACCGAGCTTCCACACGTGGCGGGTCGCGCGGCGGATGATGCGGCGGAGCACGTAACCGCGACCTTCGTTGGACGGCAGGACGCCGTCGACGATCAGGAAGCTGGCAGCGCGGATGTGGTCGGCGATGACGCGCAGGGACTTGTGCTCGAGATCCTTCGTGTCGGTCAGCGCCGCAGCGGCCTTGATCAGGTGCTGGAACAGGTCGATCTCGTAATTGCTGTGCACGTGCTGCAGCACGGCCGCGAGGCGTTCGAGGCCCATGCCGGTGTCGACGCAGGGCGCCGGCAGCGGCAGAAGCGTGCCGTCGGGCTGGCGATCGAACTGCATGAACACGTTGTTCCAGATCTCGATGAAGCGGTCGCCGTCCTCGTCCGGCGAACCCGGCGGGCCGCCGGCGATATGGGCGCCGTGGTCGTAGAAGATCTCGGTGCAGGGCCCACAGGGGCCGGTGTCGGCCATCTGCCAGAAGTTATCGCTGGCGAAGGGGGCGCCCTTGTTGTCGCCGATGCGGATGATGCGCTCGGGCGGCAGGCCCACCGTCTGGTTCCAGAGTTCGAAGGCCTCGTCGTCGGTGTGGTAGATGGTGACGAGCAGACGTTCCTTCGGCAGCTTCCAGACTTCGGTCAGCAGCTCCCAGGCCCAGCAGATGGCGTCCTTCTTGAAGTAGTCGCCGAAGCTGAAATTGCCCAGCATCTCGAAGAAGGTGTGGTGGCGCGCGGTGTAACCGACCTGGTCGAGGTCGTTGTGCTTGCCGCCGGCGCGCACGCAGCGCTGCGAGGACACGGCGCGCGTGTAGCTGCGCTTTTCGGCGCCGAGGAAGACGTCCTTGAACTGCACCATGCCGGCATTGGTGAACAGCAGGGTGGCGTCGTTGCCCGGGACGAGCGGGCTCGACGGGACGATCGTGTGGCCCTTCGACTGGAAGAATTGAAGGAAGTCGCGGCGGATCTCGGCGCTGGATTTCATGCGGAACCTGAAGGCTGGACGGCAGGCACGCGCGGGGCGCGCCACCCCGTCATGGGAGGCGGAACGTCAGCCTTCAAGGGTATCAGGGCCCGCCCGCGGGCGGGCCGTCCGGGGCGCGTCGCCCCCCGTCAATCGGAGAGGAAATTCGCCTCGTCGGTGGGCTCCAGCGCCAGAGCGGCGCGAACCAGGTCCTGTGGAAACCCCCGCCGAAGGAGGAAGGCCACCGCCCGCTGGCGGGCCTTGTGACGATCCGCCCCCTCCGCCGCTCGGAGGCCCGGCCGGAAGCGTGCCGCGACGCGGCACGCGATGGCTGCCCAGTCCACGCCATCGGCCTCCGCCGCCATGAAGGCGGCCTCGATGTCGGCGGCAGGGACGGCGTTGACCCTCAACTCGGCCCGGATGCGCACGGGCCCTTGGCCGACCAGCGCCCGGCTGCGGATGAGGGCCTCGGCGTAGCGCCGATCATCCTGGAAGCCCTGCCGCTGCAGCGCCTCCAGAGCGTCACCGGCCTCGTCCTCCTCGATGCCACGATCGCGAAGCTTGCGCTTCAATTCGCCCGCGGAATGCTCGCGGCGCACCAGAAGTCCGAGGGCTCTCTGGTAGGCCGAGGGCGCGGCCTTCCGGGGGGACGTCCCCGCACTTGCAGGCGACGTGCCCTCGACGAACTCGTCGCTCGAGGGCGCGCGATCAGGACGTCGACGCAGGCTCACGCGTCGGCGAGGTCCTCGGCCTCTTCGCCCCGGCTCTCGGCCGGGACGTACAGCTCGCGCAACTTGGCCTCGAGCTCTGCGCACTGCTTCGGGTTGTCCTTCAACCATGCGCGGGCGTTCTCCTTGCCCTGCCCGATCCGCTCGCTGCCGTAGCTGTACCAGGCGCCGGACTTCTCGACGAGCTTGGCATCCACGCCCATGTCGATCAGCTCGCCCTCGCGGCTGATGCCCTCGCCGTAGAGGATCTCCGTGACGATCTGCTTGAAGGGCGGCGCCAGCTTGTTCTTGACCACCTTGATCTTGGTCTGGTTGCCGATGATGTCGTCGCCCTTCTTGCCGGCACCGATGCGGCGGATGTCGAGGCGCACCGAAGCGTAGAATTTCAGCGCGTTGCCGCCGGTGGTGGTCTCGGGATTCTGGCCCGGCATC
>JAJTHD010000211.1 GCA_021297925.1 Lysobacteraceae bacterium | reverse complement strand
TCGGTCGTCGTCTGCACCTTGGCGAGGTAGGCGTACCAGGCCTCGCCGTCCGGCAGCGCGGAGATGGCGACGGTCTCGCGGGTCTTCGTCAGGTACTCGTCGACCACGAGGCGGCGCAGCGCACGGGAGGCCGTCATCAGCGCGTCGGCGATCAGCGCGCGGTAGGCGGCGGTCAGGCGCTCCTTCTCCGCGGCGGGCAGGTCGGCCGGCAGGTTGGCGATCGGACGCCAGAACAGCGTGTCTTCCGGCTTGTCCTTGATCAGCGCGTCGAGCTGCGGGATCACCTTCTGCATCAGCACGCGCGGCTGCACCACGCCGCTGGCCATGCCTTCGCGCATGTTGCCTTGCATCGTGGTGAACAGCACCGGCAGGCGCGCGGCGCGCTTCAGCCAGTTGTCGTAGTCCTGCACGGTCTTGAAGGGCTGCGCGTTCGTGCCGGAACCGAGCTGCGCGAACAGGGCGGCGACGTTGCGGAACTGGTCGAGCGGCTGCTGCCAGCCCGGGAAGCGCTCGCCTTCGATCTCGAGCTTCAGGTCGCGCAACAGGATCTCGGCGCTGAGCCGCCGCTGCGGCGACAGCGCGTCGGGATCGAGGGCCTCCACGCGGGCCAGCCAGGCCTTGTTGAAGGCCGAGGCCTCGGCGCGGCTCTCGGCGCTGAACAGGTCGGGGAGCTGGTCGTTGTAGCGGGCGTCGCCGACGAAGGTGGCGCGCAGCGGCGAGAGCTTCAGCGAGGCTTCCCAGTACTCGGCGAATAGCGCGTCGGCGGCCGCGTCGGCCGGCGAGACGGCGGCGGCGGTCGCCGCGGCGTCCGACGCCGGCGCGGCGTGGACGAGGGCCGGTGCCGTCGCGACGAGGAGGGACAGGGCGAGGGCGAGCGGACGCAGGCGCATGGCGGGACTCTGGAGGGTAAACGTCGAGCATCGGCACTGGGGCCCCGGACCGCATGGGCCCAAGGTCATGGGCCCCCGCCCGGTGCGATGTCGGCCGCAGCCAGCCGCTCGCGCAGCGTGGCGGCCTCCATCAGGCCGGAGTGTTCGAAGCGCATCGTCCCGTCGGCGTCGAACAGCGCGAGGGCGGGCAGTGGTTTCGCCGTGAGGTCGGCCGCGATCACGTCGCGGGCGGCCAGTCCGTGCCGTCGGGCCCAGGCGCGCGCCGTGTCCACAGTCGCGGGATGGCCGTACCCGTCGATCGTGCTGGTGAGGACATGCACCACGCGCAGGCCGGGAGGCGCGGCGGACCGCACCGCCGCGAGCTGTGCGGGGCTGTCCTCGCTCCAGTCAGCGGCGTACACCACGAGAACCGGCTCGCCCCGGAAGTCACGGAAGCGAACGGTCCGGCCGTCCGCATCGGCGCGCGCGAGATCCGCGGCCCCGCCGTAGCTCGGCGGCGGGGCTTCCGGCATCGTCGGCACGCGATCCAGCAGCCAGGCCGCCAGCAGGAGCACGCCCAGGCCGATGGCGAAGCCCCGGTCGAGGGTCGGGCGCTGGCGCGATGAAGGCATGGGGCGTCGACGTTGCGCCGCTTCAGTCGGCGGCAGCGGCGAGGCGCAGCTGCTCGGCGCGGCCCGGTCCGAGGTAGGTCGTGAACGCGCGGCGCGCGAGGTAGATCAGCGGGATCAGCGCGATCGCCGCGGCGAGCTTGTACGCATAGTTGACCGTGCCGACCGCGAGCCAGAGCGAGGTCGGCCACTGCTGGGGGCCAAGGACGAACGCGATCCACAGCACCACGAAGCTGTCGACCAACTGCGAGACGGCGGTCGACCCGGTCGCGCGCAGCCAGACGAGTCGTTCGCCCGTCCAGTGCCGGATGCGCACGAACACGGCGATGTCGATGAACTGCCCGACGAGGAAGGCGACGGTCGAGCCCATGATGATCCAGAGTCCCTGTCCGAACACCGCGGCGAAGGCCGCCTGCTGGTCCTCGACGCCCTGTGCGCGGGCGGCCCCGATCCACCAGTCGGCGGGCGCCAGCGCGATGGCGGCGTACGCGAAGGCGAAGGCGAACAGGATCAGGCCCACGGCGAGCCCGCTGATGAAGCGCACGCCGCGGCGACCGTAGAACTCGTTCATGAGGTCGGTCAGGATGAAGACCAGCGGCCAGATCAGCGTGCCGGCGGTGAACGAGAGCGACCCCTGCTGGCCGAACAGCGTCCATTCGAACGGCGGAAGGCCGAGCGTGTCCTCGAGCGCGAAGATCTTCACGCCGATGAAGTTCGCGAGAACGGCGTTGACGGCGAAGAACGCCGAGGCGACCACGAACAGCCGGGTCGCACGGTCGGCCAGCGGGCTCATGGGGTGTCGTGGCGGTCGGCCGGTGCCTGGAAAGGGACCGATGCCGGGGCCACGGCGCCCCCGGAGATGATGAAGGCCATGGCCTCGTCGACGGTCCACGACGTGGGGACGAGCTGCTCGACCGGCACCACCTCGAGGTAGCCCGACGTGGGGTTGGGCGTGGTCGGCACGTAGACCGCGGCCAGTTCGCGGCCGGTGCCTTCCTCGCGCAGCGTGCGGGTGACGAAGCCGACGGCCTTCATGTCGCGGTGCGGGAAGTCGATCAGCACGACCCGCTGGGTGCCGCCCGGCGGATGTTGGAGGAGGTCGAGAAGCTTCCGGGCACTGGAGTACACGATGTTCACCAGCGGCACGCGCGCGATCAGCCCCTCGACCGCCCGGAGCAGGGTCTGGCCGACGACGCGCCGGACGAGGGCGCCGACGGCGATGATGATGGCGAAGGTGCCCACCAGTCCGAACACCGCCATGGCGGCCGGTTGTCCGGCCCAGCCGAACGCCTGCGGGTGGGCTTGGGCGAGCCCGTCGAGCAGGGGCTCGACCCAGGGCTGGGAGAGGTCCGAGAACACGCGGAAGAGGACGCTCACCACGAGCCAGGCCAGCCACAGCGGGAGCAGCGTGAGCAGCCCGGCGAGGAACCAGGTTCGCAGTCGCCGCATCAGCGGACGCTCCTCGCGCCGAGGAGCTCGTCGAGCGTCACCTCGCGGATCAGTCGGAACCCGAGGTCGTCCTGGCCGCGCGGATCATCGATGCGTTCCGTCGTGGCCGGCCCCGTGCCCACGGCGGACCGCCATCCGCCGCCGCCGGCCTCGCGTCCGCCCGCGAGCCATTCGCGCGCATTGCCGCCGACGTCGCGCAGGCCCAGCGGGGAGGCCTCTCCCGATCCGGCGGCCGCCGTGCCCTCCCGGCGGTCGCAGTCGAGGCGCGTCGCGGCGCAGCCCGTGGGGGCCCCTCGGGCCATCTGGCGCCACTGGGCGGCCCCGGGGAGTGCGTAGCGACGCCCATCTCGCTGGCCGCGCCACTGTGCGTACGCCTCGGCGTCGGCGGCGGTCACGCAGGCCACGGGGTGGTCGTCGCCCTGGTCGAATCCGGGCGAGTTCCAAGTGCGTCGTTCCAAGAAGCCGCCGCGGCAACGCGACGGTGGCCGCCCGGTCGCCGCGACGAAGGCGGCGAACTCGGCGCGCGAGACTTCGGTCTCCATCGCGGCCCAGCCGGGCTTGGCCTCGGTGGGCGCGACAACCAGCCGCATCGCCGGGCCGCGGCCGGCCAGACGGGCACCGGGACCCGGCAGCAGCGCCATCCGTGCCGTGCGGCGGGTGGCGTCGAAGGCCGCCGCATCGAGCCCGAAGCGTGCGACGTCGGCCTCGGCGTCCCGCAGCAGGGCGGCGTCGCGACGGCGGGCCGCGTCGGCGAATCGGCGGGAGACCTCGTCCTTCCTCGCCTGCTGCATGGCCGCCCAAGCCGGCCGATCGGCGAGGCCCGCGTCGTCGACGAAGCCGGTCAGGCGCTGCCACGCGGCGCCGGCGGCATCGCGCTGCCCGTCCGCGAGGAGCTTGTCGAGCTGGTCGGCGAACGCCGCGAGCAGCCGGTCCTGCAGCGGGGCGAGGCCCGGGTCCCGGGGAGCGATGGCGCGCGCGGCGCGCAGCGAATCGATGGCGTTGTCGCCCGGCGGAAGGCTCAGCCGGAGGCGGTCGATGTGCCGCCCGGCGGCAGACAGTTCGCGAGCCGCCGGGACCCTCGGGTCATAGGGCAGCGGGGCGGAGGCGAAGCCGAGGCTCCCCGAAACCGGCGGCGGCGCGTCGACCGGCGCGGGCTCGGTCGGGGGCGGCACGGCAGCATCCATGGGGGGGGCGGCACCCGCGGCGACGGCCGCAGCGCCGATCGGGTCGTCGATCGCGGCGGCCGGCACCGAGGGCGTCGGCAGCACCGGATCCAGCGGCGCGTCACCGCGGCCCGGTCCGGCCGCCCACCAAGCGCCGATGGCGGCCGCCAGCGCCAGCGCGCCCGCCGCCAGCCACGCCCACGGGGCGCGTGCCCGCGCCATGGACGGTGCTTCCGCAGTCGCCTTGGCCGGCACGTCCAGCGCGGCCCGGGCCACCGGAGTGGGCGCGCGAGGATCGGCGATCGCGGGCTCCGGCGGGGTGGAGGACGCGGGAGCCGCCGCCAGCGGCACCGCCGGACGGCCCTGCAGCTTGCGTTCGACGTCGTCCAGCGCGGTGAGCATCTGCTCGGCGTTGCGGAAGCGCTGCTCCTTCTGCTTCGCCATCGCGATCGACAGGAAGGCCTGCCAATGCCGGCGTTCGACCGGCAGCGGCGGGATGGGGTCGTGGGCGTGCATCACCGCGAGCGCGAGCGCGTCGCTGCCCTGGAAGGGCAGGCGCCCGGTGAGCATCTCGTAGGCGAGGACGCCGACCGCGTAGAGGTCGGCACGGCCGTCGACGACGTCGCCGCGGGCCTGTTCCGGCGCCATGTAGGCGGCGCTGCCCACGGCGAAGCCGACGTTGGTGATCCGGATGGCGCTGCGGAACGGCAGGGCGATGCCGAAGTCGGCCAGCACCGGCCGGTCGGCGTTGTCGAACAGCACGTTCTCGGCTTTCACGTCGCGGTGGACGATGCCCCGCGTGTGCGCGTAGCCCAGCGCCGAGAGTAGCGAACGCAGCACGGCGATGATGCGGCCCTCGTCGTTGCGCAGGTCGCGCTGGCCGAGGTGCCCCTTCGACAGGAAGGGCATCACGTAGTACATCAGGCCCTGCGGCGAGCGGCCGACCTCGTAGATGCCGACGATGCAGGGATGCTCGAGTTTCGCGATGGTGCGCGCCTCCTGCTCGAACCGCTGCTTGCTGATCTCGTCGCGCAGGATCTCCGGCGCGGTGATCTTGATCGCCACCTGGCGGTCGAGGGACTCCTGCACCGCGAGGTACACGTAGCTCATTCCCCCCTTGCCGATCCGGCGCATGACCCGGTAGCCGGGGACATCCGGCATCATCGAGGTCAGCAGCGCGGAGAGTTCTTCCGGCGACAGCTCCTCTTCGGGCGACGGCTGGAAGCGCAGGATGGCCATGGGGCGCGTCGAGGCGGGGATGGCGGGGCAGGCCTGCCAGCTTGGGGCGGGGCGTCGCGGCTGTCCAGCGCCGGCGTCAGCCGGCGGGGCGCGCGCGGGGCTTGAGCCGCACGTAGAGCTGCTTCCGGACCCGGGCGACGACGTCCCCGCCGGCGTCGACCACGGGGACCTCGAACCAGCGCAGCACCTTGTCGCCGCCGGCCGCGTCCGCCCGCAGCGCCTCCAGCACCGCATCGGTGAGGTCGAAGCGGCAGCGCACGGTGCCGCGGCCGGGCTTCACGAACTCGATGTCCCCCGCCTTGTCCCAGACCACGTAGTCGGGCCCGAGGGCGCGCATCACGAGGATCATCCAGAACGGGTCGGTCATCGCGAACAGCGAGCCCCCGAAGTGGGTGCCCACGTAGTTGCGGTTCCACGGCCGCATCCGCAGTTCGACCTCCGCGTGGCGCCAGTCGGCGCCCAGCGCGGTCACGTGGATGCCGCTGGCAAGGAAAGGCGGCCAGGCGTTGAACAGCCAGCGCAGCGCGGTCGGGGACATCGGCGGCTCCGGGGAAGGAGGCCGAAGTGTGCCATACGCTTGCGTATGGGGCTAAGCGGGGGCGCGCAGGTCGGCGGTGACGGTGCCGAAGGCGAGGATCGCCGCGTCGTGCGGCGGGTCTCGCCACGGCTCGGCCAGCGCCTCGCGTTCCCAGCGCCGGCAGCCGGGCAGGTCGCGGAGCCGGGCCGCGTAGGCCAGCGAAGCGTCCGGAAGCGGCAGGCCATAGGTCTGGACCCGGAACGCCACCGGTGCGAAGAAGGCGTCGGCGATCGAGAAGTGCTCGCCGGCGAGGAAGGGGCCGCCGTAGCGGCGCAGGCCCTCTTGCCAGAGCGCGTCCAGCCGGTCGAGGTCGGCCCGCAAGCCGGCGTCGATGGCGTGCAGGCGCACGCGCAGCCCGACGTTCATCGAGCACTGTCGGCGCAGCTCCCCGAAGCCCGAATGCATCTCGGCGGCAGCGCAGCGGGCGAAGGCCCGGGCGTCGCGGTCGGCGGGCCACGCGCCGGGGTCGCGCTCGGCGAGGTACTCCGCGATGGCCAGCGAATCCCAGACCACGCGGTCGCCGTCGTGCAGGCAGGGCACCCGCCCGGTCGGCGAGAAGACCGAGAACGTGGCGTGGTTGTCCACCGCGAAGGGGTGCATCACCTCCGCGAACGGCCGCCCGCGCTCGACGAGCACCAG
>JAJTHD010000158.1 GCA_021297925.1 Lysobacteraceae bacterium | reverse complement strand
CGCTCGTTGCGGCTGCCGAACAGGGCGGTGAGGAGGCGGTTGAGCATGGAGGGCGGTCGACGGGGCGGGATTCGGAAGGAGGGCGCGCAAGCGGACGCGGCTGCCCGGAGGCAGCCGCGCATTGTAGCTGGTGGCGGGTCAGGGGGTTATCAAGGCCGGCGGCGGGGGCCCGGCGGTCGGGGGATCAGCCGCGGATCCGCTCGAGGTAGGCCGTGGGATTCACCGGGCGGCCATTGACGTGCACCTCGAAGTGCAGGTGGGCGCCGGTCGAGCGGCCGGTCGAGCCGACCTTGGCCAGCTGCTGGCCGGCCCGGACGACGTCGCCGACGCGCACGAGGTTGCGCTGGTTGTGCGCGTAGAGGGTCTGGTAGCCGTCGCCGTGGTCGACCACGACCGTGTTGCCGTAGCCGGTCTTGACGCCGGCGAAACTGACGATGCCGTCGGCGGCGGCCTTCACCGGGTCGCCGATCTCGGCGTCGAAGTCGACGCCCATGTGGTGGTCGCGCCCCCCGGTGAAGGGGTCGGCGCGGACGCCGAAACCCGAGGAGATGTAGCCAGGGGCCGGGGCGCGGCTGGGCCGTGAGGCCTCGGCCAGTTCCTGGCCCTCCAGCAGGGCGCCGAGGACGTCCAACTGCTTCTCGGCATGCGCGAACTTGGCCTCGACGCTCGCGAGCGACGCGGACAGGTCCGCGGGACGGCCGTCGGGGTTCTCCGGACCGCCCATGCCGGGGCGCTCGCGGAAGTCGAACTCGCCATCGGGGAGCTGGCCGAGGGTGGTCAACCGCTCGCCGAGGGCGTTCAGGCGATTGGCCTGGGCCTGCAACTCGCCGATCCGGACGGCGAGCGCGTTGACGTCGCGCTGGGCCTGCTCCCGGGCGGTCTCGACCGCCGAGCGGCTGGCGGCAAGGTCGGCATGGAGCGGCGCCAGACCGTCCGCCGACACCCACTGGCCGACGCCCCAACCGAGGGCGCCGACCGACAGCACGAGGCCGGCGAGCGCCGCGGCCGCCATCGCGCATCGGCCGCGGCCGTCGAGCCGCAGGGTCCAAGGCGAGCGCAGGTGGCGCGAAACGACGATGATGTTGGGCATGGTGCGTTCCAGGATTCCTTCGACGACATCGGCGCCTGCCGGCGCCCCGGCCCCGCCCCGGCCGGCCACGCGCGTGGTCGCCGAGGGAGAACTTGGGGCCCTGGTCGACCGCGCCCGATGGTTGGACGCCGCCGACCAGCGCTTCCGCCGCCATCTGCCGCCGGCACTGGCCGCGCACGTGCGGCTGGCCAATATCGACGGTGACAGGGTGGTGCTGGTGGTCCCCACGCCGGCCTGGAGGGCCCGGCTTCGCCTGGACACCGCGTCCCTGCTGGACGCGGCCCATGCGGCCGGGCTGGAAGCCCGCGTGGTGACCGTGAAGGTCGTGCCTCCGTCCGTCCCACTGCCGGAACGGCCCGGAGCCCCGCTGTCGGCCGGCGCCCGAGCCACGCTCGAGACGGCCGCCCAGTCCGTGGCGGACCCGGAACTCCGGGCCCAGCTCCTGCGTCTGGCCGCGAGCGGCCGACGTTCCCCAGAGTGACCCGGGGCCTCGGAGTCTACGGACCGATCGTTATGAAACCGCTAAGAAAACGACAAGCGCCGCGCAACGAAATGTTCACGTGGCTCGCAGGCCGCGGCGGAAAGGCCGGGCCCACCGTCCAGCCCGGAAACGACGAAGCCCGCCGGGAGGCGGGCTTCGGGCGGGGCACGGCGGGCGGCGGTCAGACCGCGGCGGCCGGGCTCGCGTAGGAGATCGGGGCAGCCGCCGGATCACTGAACGTGACTTCTTCCCAGGCGGTCTTGTCGGCCAGCAGGGTCCGCAGCAGGCGGTTGTTGAGGGCATGGCCCGACTTATGGCCGTAAAACGCGCCGATCAGACTGTGGCCCAGCAGGTAAAGGTCGCCGATGGCGTCGAGGATCTTGTGCTTGACGAACTCATCCTCGTAGCGGAGCCCGTCGTCGTTCAGGACGCGGTAGTCGTCCAGGACGATGGCGTTGTCCATCGAGCCGCCCAGCGCCAAGTTGCGCTCGCGGAGGTACTCGATGTCGCGCATGAAGCCGAAGGTGCGGGCGCGGCTGACTTCCTTCACGAAGGACGTGGTGGAGAAGTCGATCTCGGCACTCGAGGTCGAGCGGCGGAAGGCCGGGTGCTGGAAATCAATGGTGAACCCGACCTTGAAGCCGTCGAACGGCTCGAAGCGGGCCCATTTGTCGCCATCCTCGACGAGGATCGGCTTCTTGATGCGGATGAAGCGCTTCGGCGCGCTCTGCTCCTCGATCCCCGCCGACTGCAGCAGGAACACGAAGGGACCGGCCGAACCGTCCATGATCGGCACCTCGGCCGTGGACAGGTCGACGTAGGCGTTGTCGATGCCGAGGCCGGCCATGGCCGAGAGCAGGTGCTCGATCGTCATGACGCGGACCTTGTCCCGCACGAGGGCCGTGCAGAGCGAGGTGTCCCCCACCGCCAGCGCGGTCGCCTTGATCTCGACGGTCGTGTCGAGATCGACGCGGCGGAACACGATGCCGGTGTCGACGGCGGCCGGGCGGAGGGTCATGTAGACCTTCTCGCCGCTGTGGAGGCCGACGCCGGTGGCGCGGATCACGTTCTTTAGAGTGCGCTGCCTGAGCATGAATCAAGGTCCCCCTAGGGGTGGACACGGTAGCGCGGCACCTTAGCACAGGCCGGCTTTAGCGAAACCCTAAAAACGACAAACCTCCTTCTCGACAATGAAACACTGCGGGCAGCCCCCTGCCCGCAGTGTTCTCACGGCCCAGCGAGACGGACGGCCCGCCGGACCGGCCGCCGGTCAGTCGGCCTGGCGGCGCAGGAAGGCCGGGATGTCGAGGTAGCTCTGGTCGGCCGGCAGGTCCGACAGGGCGGTGGCCGGGGCCACGTCGGCCGACCGGCTGCGGAGGCCGACGAAGCCGGCGTCACGCCCTGGCGAGACCGCGGCGACAGGCTCGGCGAACTCGGCGGCGCCGGTGCTGCCGTTCCGGATCAGGCGGACCTGCGGACGGGCGACCTCGCGGTCGGCGACCCGGGGGGCCTCGCGGTTCGGGAGGCGCTGGGCCTGCACGCCACGGTTGAGCCCGGTCGCCACGACGGTGACGCGGACCTCGTCCTTCATCTCCGGATCAAGCACGGTGCCGATGACGACCGTGGCGTCCTCCGAGGCGAACTCCTCGACCGTGCGGCCGACCTCGTCGAACTCGCGCATGGTGAAGTTCGGGCCGGCGGTGATGTTGACCAGCACGCCGCAGGCACCGGCGAGGTTGACCTCGTCCAGCAGCGGGTTGCTGATGGCGGCCTCGGCGGCGGCTTGGGCGCGGTCATCGCCGCTGGCGGTGCCGGTGCCCATCATGGCGAGGCCCATCTCGCTCATCACGGTGCGGACGTCGGCGAAATCGACGTTGATCAAACCCGGACGGACGATCAGGTCGGCGATGCCCTGCACGGCGCCGAGCAGCACGTCGTTGGCGGCGCGGAAGGCCTGCACCATGGTGGCGTCGCGGCCGAGCACGGTGATCAGCTTCTCGTTCGGGATGGTGATCAGCGAGTCGCAGTGGACGGCGAGCTCCTCGATGCCCTTCAGCGCGACCTGCATGCGGCGGCGGCCCTCGAACGGGAAGGGCTTGGTGATCACGGCGACGGTCAGGATGCCCATCTCCTTGGCGAGCTGGGCCACGACCGGGGCGGCGCCCGTGCCGGTGCCACCGCCCATGCCGGCGGTGATGAACACCATGTCGGCGCCATCGAGGGCGTTCATGATGCGCTCGCGGTCCTCGAGAGCGGCCTGGCGGCCGACTTCCGGGTTGGCGCCGGCGCCGAGGCCCTTGGTGACGTTGGCGCCGAGCTGCAGGTGCAGCTTCGCGCCGACGTTCTTGATGGCCTGCGAGTCGGTGTTGGCGACGACGAACTCCACGCCGTCGACGTTGGCGTTGACCATGTGCGCGACGGCGTTGCCGCCGCCGCCGCCCACGCCGACGACCTTGATGACCGCGTTGGGGGCCAACTTCTCGATGAGCTCAAACTGCGCCATGTCCGTGTCCTCTGGTTGTTTCGGGGCGTATCGCGGGTGTTGCGGTGGGTGGACGTCGGGGGGCCGACGGGTCAGAACGCGCCGCGGAGCCAGGTCCGCAGGCGGGTGAAGGCGGCGCCGGCCTTGCCGGCGGCGACGCTGGGACGGGGACCGGCTTCCAGCTGCCGGCCCCAGAGCAGGAGGCCCACGCCGGTGGCGTGGACCGGGTTGCCGATGACGTCGCCGAGGCCGACGACGCCCTGCGGCACGCCGACGCGCACCGGCATGTGCAGCATCTCTTCGGCCAGTTCGACAACGCCCTCCATGCGAGCGCTGCCGCCGGTGAGCACCATGCCGGCGCGCACCAGCTCCTCGTAGCCGGCGCGGCGGAGCTCCGCCTGCACCATCTCGAAGATCTCCTCGTAGCGGTTCTGCACCGCCTCGGCGAGGGCCTGGCGCGCGAGGCGGCGCGGCGCGCGGTCGCCGACGCTCGGGACCTGGATGGTCTCCTCGCGGCCGGCGAGCTGGGCCAGCGCGCAGGCGTAGCGGACCTTGATCTGCTCGGCCTCCGGCGTGGGCGTCCGCAGCAGGTGGGCGATGTCGTTGGTGATCTGGTCGCCGGCGATCGGCAGGCAGGCCGAATGCCGGATCGCCCCGCCGACGAAGACGGCGATGTCGGTGGTGCCGGCGCCGATGTCCACGAGGACGACGCCCAGCTCCTTCTCGTCGGCGGTCAGGACGGCGGTGCTGGAGGCGAGCTGCGAGAGGATCAGGTCGTCGACGGACAGCCCGCAGCGCTGGATGCACTTGCTGATGTTGGCCGCCGCCGCCGTGGCGCCGGTGACGAGGTGCGCGCGCACCTCGAGGCGCACGCCGGACATGCCGACCGGGTTGCGGATGCCTTCCTGCGAACCGTCGACGATGTATTCCTGCGGGATGGCATGGAGGATGCGCTGGTCGGCCGGCACCGCGACGGCACGCGCCGCTTCGAGCACGCGGTCGAGGTCGGCGTAGCTCACCTCGCCCGAGGCGATCGGCACCACGCCGTTGGAGTTGCGGCACTGGATGTGGCTGCCGGCGATCGAGGCGTAGACCGAGCGGATCTCGCAGCCGGCCATGACGTCGGCTTCCTCGATGGCGCGCTGGATCGACTGCACGGTGCTTTCGATGTCGACGACCACGCCGCGGCGCATGCCGCGCGATTCGTGCGAGCCGATGCCGATCACTTCGATCGGCTGGTCGGGGGCGTACTCGCCGACCAGCGCGGTCACCTTGGAGGTGCCGATGTCGAGGCCGACGATGAGGGATTTGTCGCTCTTGCGGTTCATGCGGGGCTCGTGGCGCGGGCGTCGCCGGGCGCGGCGGCCGGCGGGACGGATCGGGTGGGCTCGCCCCAGCTCAGGGCGAAGCCGTTCGTGTAGCGGAGGTCGGCGGTACGGAGCGGCCGGCCGGCGGGGTCCTGGCGGAGGGTCGGGAGCAGGCGCGCGAAGCGCGACAGCCGCGGCAGCGCGTCCTGCCGGCCGAGCTCGACGACGAGGCCCTCGCGGGTGACGAGGCGCCAGCCGCCGCGCGCGCTCAGGTGCAGCTCGGCGATGTCGTCGCCGGCGCGCACCAGCACCGGGCGGGCCTCGCGATGGAAGGCGAGCACGTCGGCGGCACGGTCGTCGCGGGCGCTGAACTGCGGCAGGGGCAGGGCCACGCCGTCGGGGGCGCGGAACAGGCGACCGTCCTCGGCCACGAGGCGGGCGTCCGTCCAGCGCGCGTAGGGCCGGTGCTCCGAGAGGCGGACCTCGAGACGGTCCGGCCACCGCTTGCGGACGTCGACGCGGTCCACCCAAGGCAGCTCGGCCAGCGCGGCGCGGATCGCCGCGGGATCGGTCGCGAAGAAGCCGCGGGCGGCCCGGGGCGCCACCACGGCGCGGATGCTGGCCTCGTCGACCAGCTCCAGCGGCGCCTGCAGGGCCAGCACGCGGATCGGCCAGCGACCGCCCCCGATCCAGCCCTGCACGACCGCGACCACCGGCATCGCCAGCAGCAGCAGCGCCAGGGTCCAGCCCAGCAGTCGCGCGAGCGGCGTCATGCGCGGGGGCCCTCCAGCGTCTGCGCGAGGATGGCGAGGCACAGGTCCTCGAACCCGAGGCCAAGCACCCGGGCGGCCTTGGGGACGAGCGAGTGGCTGGTCATGCCGGGCGCGGTGTTGATCTCCATCAGCAGGAAGCGGCCGTCGGCGTGGCGCATCACGTCGACGCGGCCCCAGCCGCTGCAGCCGGCGGCGCGGAAGCCCGCCAGCGCCAGCGCGCGGATCGCCGCCTCGTCCTCGCCCTCGAGGCCGGGGCAGTGGTACTGGGTGTCGTCGCTGACGTACTTGGCGTGGTAGTCGTACCAGTCGCCCGGCGGGACGATGCGCACCGACGGCAGCGCGACGCCACCGAGGATGCCGACGGTGTACTCGCCCCCGGTGATCATCTGCTCGGCCAGCAGCTCGCCGGGATAGGTTCGCGCGAAGGCGATGGCGGACGGCAGGTCGGTCTCGCTGGCGATGCGGAACACGCCCACGCTCGAGCCTTCGGTCGAGGGCTTCACGAACACCGGCAGGCCCAGCGCATGCACGGCCGCGGCGAGCTCGGCGCCGGGGGCGATGCGGACAAAGCGCGCGGTCGGCAGGCCTTCGGCCATCCACACCTGCTTGGTGCGGATCTTGTCCATGGTCAGCGCGCTGCCGAGCACCCCGGGGCCGGTGTACGGGACGCCGTGCGCCTCGAGCAGGCCTTGGACGATGCCGTCCTCGCCACCGCCGCGGTTGCCGTGGAGGATGTTGAACACGCGGTCGACGCCGCTTTTCGCCAGTTGCTCGCGCAGGGCGGCGATGCCATCGACGGCGAAGGCATCCACGCCGCGGGCGCGAAGCGCATCCAGCACGTTGCGGCCGGAGTCCAGCGAGACCTCGCGCTCCGCCGAGGTGCCGCCCATCAGCACCGCCACGCGACCGAAGGCCGAGGGCGCGATGGCCGCGGTGCGGGCCTTCACGGCGTCGATGGCGGCGCGGCTGGCGGCGTCGAGACTCATGCGCCGCGCTCCGGCAGGCCACGGTCGGCCAGCTGCTGCGCCACGCCACCGATGTCGCCGGCGCCGAGCAGGATCACGAGGTCGCCCGGCTGTAGCAAGTCGCCGAGCAACGCCGGCAGTTCCTTCGCGGTGCCGGCCAGCACCGGATCGACGCGGCCGCGGGTGCGGATGGCGCGGGCCAGCGACTTGGCGTCGGCGTTCGCGATCGGCGCCTCGCCGGCCGGGTAGACGTCGCAGAGCACGAGGCCGTCGACGTCGCTCAGTACCTTGGCGAAGTCGTCGAAGAGGTCACGCGTGCGACTGTAGCGGTGCGGCTGGAAGCAGGCGACCAGGCGGCGCTCGGGCCAGCCGCCGCGCGCGGCGGCGAACACCGCCGCAAGCTCCGCCGGGTGGTGGCCGTAGTCGTCGACCAGCAGCGCACTGCCGCCGTTGGGCAGGGCCATCTCGCCCTTGAGGTTGAAGCGACGCCCCACGCCTTCGAACGCGGAGAGCGCGCGGGCGATGGCCTCGGCGGGGACGCCCAGCTGCCAGCCGATGGCCGCGGCGGCCAGCGCGTTCTGCACGTTGTGGCGACCCGGCAGGTTCAACGCCATCGGCATCGGCGCCTCGCCCGGCAGATGCAGCGTGAAGTGCATCTGCTGGCCCTGCTGCGTGACCTCGCTGGCGCGCACGTCGGCGCTCTGCGCGAAGCCGTAGCGCAGCACGTGGCGCGGCGTGCCGGTGGCCAGCATGGCCACCTCCGGGTCGTCGATGCACAGCACGGCGAGGCCGTAGAACGGGAGGCGGTGCAGGAACTCGTCGAAGGCCTGCTTCACCCGCTCGAAGTCGCCACCGTAGTTCTCGAGGTGGTCGGCATCGATGTTGGTGACGACGGCGACGAGCGGGTTCAGGCGCAGGAAGCTACCGTCGCTCTCGTCGGCCTCGGCCACCAGCCACTCGCTGCCGCCGAGTCGGGCGTTGGCCCCGGCCGACAGCAGCTTGCCGCCGATGACGAAGGTGGGATCGAGCCCGCCCTCGCTGAGCACGCTGGCCACCAGCGAGGTGGTCGTGGTCTTGCCATGCGTGCCCGCGATCGCGATGCCGCGCTTGAAGCGCATCAGCTCGGCCAGCATCTCGGCGCGCGGCACCACCGGGATGCGGCGGGCGCGGGCTTCGATCAGTTCCGGGTTGTCGGCCCGTATCGCGCTGGAGACCACCAGCGCATCGACGTCGCCGACGTGCTCGGCGCGATGCCCGCGGTGGATCGTCGCGCCCAGCGCGGCGAGACGCTGCGTGGTGGCGTTGTCGGCGGCATCGGAGCCGGAGACGACGTAGCCGAGCGTGAGCATGACTTCGGCGATGCCGCTCATGCCGACGCCGCCGATGCCGACGAAATGCACGCGGTTGAAGACGCGGGCGAGGTCACCGGGGTGTTTCAGGCGTCCGCGCATCATGCGTGGGCTTCCTCGAAGGCGATGTCGGCGACGCGCTCGGCCGCGCCCGGCAGGGCCAGTTCGCGCGCGGCGCGGGCCATGTCGAGCAGGCGGCGACGGTCGCCGAGCAGGGGTTTCAGGAGGTCGGCGAGGTCCGCCGCCAGGGTGTCGGTCTGGCGCAACCACAGCGCCGCGCCGCCTTCGGCCAGGTACTCGGCGTTGCGGGCCTGGTGGTCGTCGACGGCGCCGGGGAAGGGCACCAGCACGCTGGCCACGCCGGCGGCACACAGCTCGGCGAGCGTGGACGCCCCCGCGCGGCTGATGACGAGATCCGCCCAGCCATAGGCGTCGGCCATGTCGGTGATGAAGGGCTCGATGCGTGCGTTCAACTTCGACACCGCATAGGCGGCGCGCGCCTCGTCCACCAGCTTCTCGCCGCACTGGTGGCGGATGTCGAGGTTCATCCAGCCCGCCAGCGCCTTCGGCACGGCGAGGTTGAGGCCGCGCGCGCCCTGGCTGCCGCCGAGCACGAGCACGCGGACCGCGCCGCTGCGGCCCTGCAGTCGACGCACCGGGTCGGGAAGCGCGGCGATGGCGTCGCGCACCGGGTTGCCGATCGCTTCGGCCGGCGCGGGGAAGGTGCCCGGGAAACCGGTGAGCACGCGCCGGGCCACGCGGGCGAGCACGCGGTTGGTCAGGCCGGGGGCGCGGTTCTGCTCGTGCACCACCAGCGGCACCCCGAGGATCCGGGCCGCGATGCCGCCGGGGCCGCTGGCGAATCCACCGAACGCCAGCACGATCTGGGCGCGCTGCTCGCGGAGCAGGCGGCGGGCGCCAAGCACGGCGCGGGCGAGCTTGAGCGGCGCGGCGAGCAAGGTCGAGACGCCCTTGCCGCGGACACCCCCGATGGCCAAGGTGTCGATCGGGAAGCCCGCTTGGGCGACGAGGTGCTCCTCCATGCCGCCGGCCGATCCGATCCAGCGGACGCTGGCGCCGCGCGCGTGCAGCACACGGGCGACCGCGAGCGCCGGGAAGATGTGGCCCCCGGTGCCTCCGGCCAGCACGGCGACGCGCGGGCCCTTCATCGGCGATCTCCCAGCACCGGTTCGACGCGGCCCGGCCGCGCGATCGGGCCGGTGCGCGCGCGCGCGGAACTGCGCGCCGCCTCTGCGACGAGGGTCGCGGGCAGAACGCCCTCGCCCGGCTCGTCGATCTGGCGGAGGTCGCCGCGGGCGCGCTGGACCTGGCGCTCGGCGCGATCGAGTTCGTAGCTGACCCGCAGCAGCAGGCCGAGCGCGACGATGGTCATCAGCGTGCTCGAACTGCCGTAGCTGATCAGCGGCAGGGTGAGGCCCTTGGTCGGCAACAGGCCGAGGTTGACGCCGATCGAGACCGTGGCCTGCACGCCGATCCAGATGCCGATGCCGAAGGCGACGAGGCCGGCGAACTGGCGGCGCAGCGTCATGCAGCGCAGCCCGATCCAGAAGGCGCGACCGACCAGCACGGTGAACAGCGTGAGCGTCGCCACGACGCCGGCGAAGCCCAACTCCTCGGCCAGCACCGAGAAGATGAAATCGGTATGGACCTCCGGGAAGGCCTGGAGCTTCTGCACCGACGCGCCGAGGCCGACGCCGAACCACTCGCCGCGTCCGATCGCGATCAGGGCCTGCACCAGTTGGTACCCGCTGCCGAACGGGTCCTGGAAGGGTTCGCGGAAGCTGGTGATGCGCGCGAGCCGGTAGGGCTCGAGCACCGCGATCGCGATGAAGGCCGCAACCACCGGCGCCCCCAGCAGGGCCAGCTTCTTCCACGAGGCGCCGCCGAGGAAGATCATGCAGCCGACGATGGCCAGCAGCAGGGCCGAGGACCCGAAATCGGGCTGCGCGAGGAGCATCAGCACCAAAACACCGACGACGCCCATCGGCTTGAACAAGCTGGACCACTGCGCGGCGATCTCGTCCTTGCGCCGGGCGAGGTAGCTCGCGGTCCAGACGATCAGCAGCAGCTTCACCGCCTCGACGGCCTGGAAATTGAGCACGACGAAATTGAGCCATCGCCGGGCACCGTTCACCCGCACGCCGAAGCCCGGGACGAAGACCAGGGCCAGCAGCACGAAGCAGGCCACCAGGGCGAGATGCTGGTGCTTCTCGATGGTTTTCAGCTCGACGTGCATGGCCAGCCAGGCGATCGCGCCGCCCAGCCCCAGCGCGAGCAGGTGCTTTTGCACGAAGTGGAAGTCGCCGACGTGCAGGGCCTCGGCCACGCCCATCGAGGCGGACGTCACCATCACCACGCCGAGCACGACGAGCGCCAGCGCGGCGGCGAGGATCCAGCGGTCGTAGCGCCCCTCGAGCACCTCGAGCCGGGTCGCCTGCGCATGGAGCTCGTGCGGCTTGGCGATCGTCATCAGCGCACCTTCAGCGTCGCCAGGGCGACGAGGGCGAGCATCACGGAGATGATCCAGAAGCGCACGATCACGCGCGGCTCCGGCCAGCCCTTGAGCTCGAAGTGGTGGTGGATCGGCGCCATCCGGAAGATCCGCCGGCCGGTGAGCTTGAACGAGGCGACCTGCGCCATGACCGACAGCGTCTCGATCACGAAGATGCCGCCAACGATGACCAGCACCACCTCCTGCCGGACGATGACGGCGATGCAGCCCAGCGCCGCACCGAGCGCGAGCGCGCCGACGTCGCCCATGAAGACCATCGCCGGGTAGGTGTTGAACCAGAGGAAGCCGAGCCCGGCCCCGCCGATGGCGGCGCAGAGGATGGCCAGTTCGCCGGCACCGGGGACGCGCGGGATCTGAAGGTACTCCGCGAACACGGCGTTGCCCGAGGCGTAGGCGAAGACCGCGAGCACGCCAGCGGTCAGCACGACCGGCATGATGGCGAGGCCGTCGAGGCCGTCGGTAAGGTTGACGGCGTTCGAGAACCCGACGATCCAGAAGTACGCCACGACCATGAACATCGCGCCCAGCGGCAGGGCGAAGTTCTTCAGCAGGGGCAGGTAGAGCGTGGTGTTCGAGGGATGGTCCGCCGTGGCGAACAGCACCACCGCGGCGACGGCGCCGAACGCCGACTGCAGGGCGTACTTGTGGCGCGACTTCAGGCGCTTCGGGCCGCGGCGGACGATCTTGATCCAGTCGTCGAGCCAGCCGATCAGCGCGAAGGCGAGCAGCACGCCCAGCGTGATCCAGACATAGCGGTTCGAGAGGTCGGACCACAGCAGGGTGGACAGCGCCACCGCGAGCAGGATGAGCGCCCCGCCCATGGTCGGCGTACCGGCCTTGCTGAAGTGGCTCTGAGGGCCATCCGTGCGGATCGGCTGCCCGCCCGACTTGAGCGCGCGCAGGCGGTCGATCACGAAGGGGCCCAGCGCCAAGGCCAGCGCCAGCGCGGTCATCGCGCCGAGGATCGCCCGCATGGTGATGAACTCGAACAGGCCGAAGCCCGGGAACCACCAGCGGAACAGCTCAAGCAGCATGCGTGCCCTCCCCGGCCAGCACGCCGGCCACGACCTTGTCCATCGCGCTACCGCGCGAGCCCTTGACGAGGCAGCGCACCCCGCGCGCCGACGCGAGGGCCTCGCGCAGCGCGGCGACGAGCGCGGCCTGGTCCTCGAAATGACGCGCGCCGTCGCCGAACGCGCGGCTCGCCTCGGCGGCCAACGGGCCGATGCTCCACAACGCCGCGAGTCCCGCGGCGCTGGCCTGCGCGCCCGCCGCTGCGTGCAGGGCCGGACCATCCGGACCCAGCTCGCGCATGTCGCCGAGCACCAGCCACGCCGGGCCGCCGCAGGCGGCCAGCGTCGCGATCGCGGCGGCCACGGAGCCCGGGTTTGCGTTGTAGCTGTCGTCGACCAGCACGTTGCCACCGGGAAGCCGGTGGGCGACCTGGCGGCCCTTCACCGGCTCCGCGGCTTCAAGCCCGTCGACGATGGCATCGAGGCCGACGCCGGCCGCGAGCGCGAGCGTGGCCGCCGCGAGGGCGTTCATCACGCTGTGGCGGCCCGGCAGCGGCAGGGCGATGGTGGTGCGTCCAGCGGGCGTAACCAGCTCGAAGCGCGTGCCCTCGGGCGTGGCGACCGCGTCGCGGACACGGACGTCGGCGTCCTGCTCGATGCCGTAGCGCAACTGGCGGCGGCCGGCGAGGCGCTGCATGAAGTAGGGCGCGAACGCGTCGTCGGCGTTCACCACCGCGATGCCGTCGTCGGAGAGCGCCTCGTAGATCGCCCCCTTGGTCTCGGCGACGCCGCACAGGCTGCCCAGGCGCTCGATGTGCGCCGCCGCAACGTTGTTCACCAGCGCCACATCGGGCGAGACGATGCTGCACAGGTAGGCGATGTCGCCGGGCTTGCCGGCCCCCATCTCGTAGATGGCGAAGCGCGCGTCCTCCGGGCAGCCGATCACCGCCAGCGGCAGGCCGATCTCGTTGTTGAGGTTGCCCGGGTTGGCGTAGGCCTTGCCGGCGCGCGAAAGGATGCCGAGCAGCAGGGTCTTCACCGAGGTCTTGCCGTTGCTGCCGGTCAGGGCGACCACGACGCCCGGACGCCCCTGCTGGAGGCCGGCGGCGAGCTCGCCGAGCGCCTCCTCCGTATCGGCCACGTGCACCTGCGGCAGCGCCGTCTCCACCGGGCGGCTCACCATGACGGCCGCGGCGCCGGCCGCTTCCGCCGCGGCGATGAAGGCATGGGCATCGAAACGCTCGCCGCGCAGGGCGACGAACAGCGCGCCCGGTCCGATGGTGCGGGTGTCCGTCGAGATCGCGGTCACGGTGGCGTCGGGGCCGATCAGGCGACCCTCGGTCCATCGAGCGACGTCGGACAACCGGATCGGCCTCATGCCCCGGCCTCCAGGGCCGCGCGGGCCTCGGCGACGTCATCGAAGGGATGGCGGACGCCGGCGATCTCCTGGTAGGGCTCGTGGCCCTTGCCGGCGAGCAGCACCACGTCGCCCGGCGCCGAGCCGGCGATCGCGGCGCGGATGGCCGCGCGGCGATCGCGCAGCACGGCATGGCGATCCGGTTCGCGGAAGCCGGCGAGGATGTCGGCCACGATGGCGTCGCCGTCCTCGCCGCGCGGGTTGTCGTCGGTGACGATGACGCGGTCGGCGCCGGCCTCGGCGGCGGCGGCCATTTCGGGGCGCTTGCCGCGGTCCCTCTCGCCACCACAGCCGAAAACGCAGACCAGCGCGCCGCGGACATGGCCGCGGACGCTGGCCAGCGCCTGCGCGAGGGCATCCGGGGTGTGCGCGTAGTCGACGAGGACCAGCGGCTTCGCGCCGCCGCCGAGGCGGGTCATGCGACCGTGCACCGGCGCGAGCCTCGGCAGCACGTCGGCCACCGCGTCGAAGGCGAAGCCCATGGCGCGCAGCGCACCGGCGACGGCAAGCAGGTTGTCGGCATTGAAGCGCCCGAGAAGCGGCGAGGCGATGGCCGCCCGGGCCTCGCCTTCGACGAGATCGAAGCGCAGGCCGTCGGCGACGAGGGCGAGGTGCTCCGCGCGCAGGCGGGCATCGACGGCGCCGTTCGTGGACAGCGTCCACGCGTCCACGCCGGCCGGGAGGCCCGCGGCGAGCGACCGCCCGAACGCGTCATCGGTGTTGAGCACCGCCGCGCGCAGTCCGGCCCAGGCGAACAGGCGGGCCTTCGCCGCGCCGTAGGCCTCGAGGGTGCCGTGGTAGTCGAGGTGGTCGCGGGTCAAGTTGGAGAACACGGCGACCTCGAATCGCACGCCGTCGACGCGCCCTTGGTCGAGCGCGTGCGAGCTGACCTCCATCGCGACCGCCCGGGCGCCGTCGTCGCGTAGGGCGGCCAGCAGGGCGTGGACGCTGAGCACATCGGGCGTGGTGCGCTCGCCTTCGACCAGCCGACCGACGCGGCCGGCGCCGAGCGTCCCGATGGTACCGGCGGGCGTGCCGAGCCCCTCCAGGGCGTGCGCGATCAGCTGCACCGTCGAGGTCTTGCCGTTGGTGCCGGTGACGCCCACCACGCGCAGCGCCTTCGACGGCTCGCCGTGGAAGCGATCGGCCAGGTCGCCGAGGCGTCGACGCAGGCCCGGGACGGCGATCGCGCCGGGCGGAACGGCGACGTCGGTGGGCAGGGCCTCGTCGGCGTCAAACAGCACGGCGGCCGCGCCCCGCGCCAGGACCTCGGCCGCGTGCTGCAGCCCATGGGTGCGGGCACCGCCCAGAGCGACGAAGGCCTCGCCCGGGCGAACCCGCCGGCTGTCGGCACACAGGCCCGCCACCGACACGTCATCGGCGGGGCCAAGCGCCGGGCGGCCCTGGAGGATCTCCGACAGGCGCAGGCTCACGGTGCGCCTCCGGCGGGCACGGGAGGCGCCGGCGCATCGACGGGCACCAACCCGTCGCTACCGATCTCCGCCGGCGCCTGTCCCGGTGAAGCGGCGCTGGCGAACCACTGGCGCACGTTGTCCGGCGGCACGTCCATCAGGCGCAAGGCGCCGTCCATGACGCCGTGGAACACCGGGGCCGCGACCGCGCCGCCGTAGTACTGCCCAGCGGTCGGGTCGTGGATGGCCACCACCATCGCGAAGCGCGGCTGGTGGACCGGCACGATGCCGGCAAACAGCGAGACGTAGCGCTGTTGGTAGCCGCCCGGGATGGACTGCCGCGTCGTCCCCGACTTGCCGGCGACGCGGTAGCCGGCGACGGCGGCGGTCGTGGCCGTGCCGCCCGGCGCGACGACGCTTTCGAGCATGCCGACGACGCTGCGCGCGATCTGCGGGTCGATCACTTGGCGGCCCGCGCCGGCCGCGGCGTTGCCGCCGCGCACGAAGGTGGGCGGCAGCATGCGCCCGCCGTTGGCGAGCACCGCATAGCTCTGGACGATCTGCAACGGGGTCGCCGAGAGGCCGTACCCGTAGCTGATGGTGGCCTTCTCGATGTCGCCCCAGCCGCGCGGATCGGTGAGCACGCCCACGGCCTCGCCCGGGAAGCCACTGCCCGTCGTCTGGCCGAAGCCGAAGCGCTGGAGGACGTCGTGGAAGTGCTCGTCGCTCATCTCCAGCGCGAGCTTGGTCGAGGCGATGTTCGAGCTCTTCTGCAGCAGCTTCGTCATGTCCACCATGCCGAAGTTGCGGACATCCCGGATCGCGTGGCGGTGCAGCGGGAACACGCCGGGGCTGGTGTCGATCAGGCGCGTCGGGTCGGCGCCGTTCTCCATCGCCGCCGCGACGGTGAAGCTCTTGATGACCGAGCCGGGCTCCAACAGGTCCGTCGCGGCGCGATTGCGACGCGCGTCGTTCTGTCCGCCGGCACGGGCATTCGGGTTGTAGCTGGGCTGGTTCACCATCGCGACGATCTCGCCCGTCGGGATGTCCAGCACCACCACGGAGCCGCTGCGCGCCTGGTGGCGGACCAGGGCCGCCTTCAGTTCGCGGTAGGCGAGGTACTGCACGCGGCGGTCGATCGACAGCACGAGGTCGCGCCCGGGCTCGGCGGCGCGCACGAGGTCGATGTCCTCGATGACCTGGCCCTGGCGGTCGCGGATCACGCGCTTGGCGCCCGGCTTGCCGGTGAGCCACGGGTCGAAGGCGAGCTCGAGCCCCTCCTGGCCCTGGTCGTCGATGTTGGTGAATCCCAGCACGTGGGCCATCACCTCGCCGTGCGGGTAGAAGCGGCGGAACTCGCGCTGCTCGTGCACGCCTGGGATCTTGAGCGCCAGCACGGCGGCCGCCTGGTCCGGGTTCATGTGCCGGCGCAGGTAGACGAACTCGCGGTCCGCCCGCTCGCCGAGGCGACGGGCGAGGTCGTCGGAGGGCAGCCCGAGGGCGCGCGCCAGCTCGCCGAGCCGCTGCGGGTGGTTCAGGGTCTCGCGTGGATTGGCCCAGATCGAGGACACCGGCGAGGACGCGGCGAGCGTCTCGCCGTTGCGGTCGAGGATCGCGCCGCGCGACGCGGAGATCGGGATATCGCGGACGAAGCGCGCATCGCCCTGCTGCTGGTAGAACTCCGGGCTGACCAGCTGCATCCACGCCGCGCGCGCCGCGATCGCGAAGCCGCAGGCGCCCAGCAGTCCGGCGACCACCAGCAGGCGGCCGCGCGGGTCGAACACGTTGGGCTTGGGTCGGGTGCTCACGGCTGCACCACCACGACTTCGGCGCCTTCCGGGAATTTCATCCCGAGCTTGCCCGCGGCGATCTGCTCGATGCGGTTGGTCTCTGACCAGGTGGCCTGCTCGATCTGCAGCCGGCCGAACTCCACGTTGAGTTCGTCGCGCTCGCGTTCCGTCGCGCTGAGGGCGATGAACGCCTCGCGGTGATGGTGGCGCGCCAGCACCACCGCCACGGCCGATGCAGCGACGAGGCCCAGCAGCAGGAGCAGCAGGAACGCGCGGAGGCTCATGCCAGCTTCTCCGCCACGCGCAGCACCGCGCTGCGGGAGCGCGGGTTGCCCGCGAGCTCGGCCTCGTCCGCCTTGATCGCGCCGGAGACGTCGCGCAGGCGCGGGGTGAAGGCGACCTCGACCACGGCGCGGCGGTTCGACGGCGGCGCCTTCGCGCGTTCGTTGATGAACTGCTTGGTGATGCGGTCCTCCAGCGAGTGGAAGCTGATCACCGCCAGCCGCCCGCCGGGCTTGAGCGCCTTCTCCGCCGCCTCGAGCCCGGCGACGAGGTCGTCGAGCTCGGCGTTCACGTGGATGCGGATCGCCTGGAAGCTGCGCGTGGCCGGGTGCGTCTTGCCGTCGCCGCGGCCCAGCAGTTTGGCGATCACGTCGGCCAAATCACCGGTGCGCTCGAAGGGCTGCACCGCGCGGCGCGCGACGATGGCCTTGGCGATGCGCCGGCTCTGACGTTCCTCGCCATGCACCCACAGCACGCGGGCGATCTCGGCCTCGTCGGCGGTGTTGACGAAGTCGGCCGCGCTCAGGCCCTGCGTCGGGTCCATGCGCATGTCGAGCGGGCCATCGTGGCGGAAGCTGAAGCCACGCTCGGCGACGTCCAGCTGGGGCGACGAGACGCCGAGGTCGAACAGCACGCCATCCAGCCCGTCGGCGGTCTCGCGCCACTCGCCGAGGCTGGCGAAACTGGCCTGACGGACGCGGACGCGGGCGTCGCCGGCCGCCAGGGCCTGCGCTTCGCGGATCGCTTCCGGGTCCTTGTCCATCACCAGCAGGCGGCCCTCCGGGCCGAGTCGAGCCAACACGCCGCGGGCGTGTCCGCCGCGGCCGAACGTGCCGTCGAGGTAGACGCCAGCGGGCTTGACGGCAAGCCCCTCCAGCACCGGCGACCAGAGCACCGGCACGTGTTGCGTCTGCGGTGCGCCGGTCGAAGGCACCACCGGACTAGAGCCTGAGGTCCTGCATCGCCGCACTGACGCCGGCCGACCCGATGGTCTGCCGCATCTGCGCGAGGTGCGCCTGTTCGCTCCAGAGTTCCAGTCGCCCACCCATGCCCATCAGCACGGCGCGCTTCTCGAGGCCGGCGGCCATGCGCATCGTGGCGGGCAGCAGCACGCGGCCGGCCGAATCCGGCTCCAGCGGCGTGGCCGCACCGACCAGCATCCGCTGCAGCACCCGGTGCTCGGGCACGAAGGGCGACAGCGCGACGACCTGATCGCGCACAGCCTGCCAGCCGGCGTCGGGGTAGAGGTACAGCGAGCCCTGGTCGAAGGGGTTGTAGGTCAGGACGAGGCGGTTCGCGCAATCTCGCGCGACGACGTCGCGGAAGGCGACCGGAATGGCCAGCCGCCCTTTGTCGTCGATCGTGATGGCCGTCTCACCCTGGAACATGCCCGTCGGTGGATTCCCACCATCCCCCACAAAAAACCAGAAATTCCCTCAGGCGCTCACGGTAGGGGGGTGCGATGATGCTGTCAACGCTTTTCAACGGGGAATTTCGCTAGGCGCATCAAGGCCTTAGGACAAACTTCAAGTGTTACTTGAAGTGTTTGTCCGCAGGCTTTGTTTTGGCTCGAAAGTGCGCACAGGACAAGGTCGCTGCCTACCCGCGGCGGCGGCAGGGACACGCGCCCGGAACCGGTCCGGCCGGGACCGGAGAGGGATCGAGGAAAGACGACGGAGGTGGCCGGTAAGCCGGGTTCTGTGCCGGCCTTGCGGCCGGTGGCAGCCATTCCTCTCGGCCCCACCTCGCGATGGGGCTCCAGCAACCTACCCGGGGACGGGCCGGGCCAGCCCAATGCCCCCCTATTTGGCCTTGCTCCGGGTGGGGTTTGCCGTGCCCTGCGGCGTTGGCCCCGCAGGCGGTGGGCTCTTACCCCACCGTTTCACCCTGACCACGCACCCTCTCGGGCCGTTCGGCGGTCTGTTCTCTGTTGCACTTTCCGTCGGCTCGCGCCGCCCAGGCGTTACCTGGCACCCTGCCCTGTGGAGCCCGGACTTTCCTCGGCGGGATCGCTCCCGACGCGGCTGCCTGGCCACCTCCGTCGAAACAGCAGTGTACGCGCCAAGGGCTGAACGCGGCCGGCCGATCAGTCGGCGCCGCCGTCGTAGAGCGCCTTTCGCGGTGCCCCGCTGAGCTCGGCCGCGAGTTTCGCCGCCTGCGAGGGCTTGAGGTGCTCGGCCAGCTTCGCGTAGAGGCGCCGGCCTTCCGCCAGTTGGGCCGCGCCGCGGTCCTCGTTGCCGCGGATGACCAGCACGAACTCGCCGCGACGCTGGTTCGGGTCGGCCGCCACCGCCCTGGCGATCGCCCCCAGCGTGGGGCCCAGCAGGGTCTCGAAACGTTTCGTCAGCTCGCGGCCGAGCGTGGCCTCGCGGTCGGCACCGAAGGCCGTGACGAGATCGGCCAGCGCGTCCTCGATCCGGTGCGCGCTTTCGTAGAACACCATCGTCCGCGCTTCGCCCGACAGCGCCGCGAGCCGCTCGCGGCGGGCACCGGCCTTGGCCGGCAGGAAGCCCTCGAAGCAGAACCGGTCGCTGGGCAGTCCCGCGACGCTGAGCGCGGCGATGGCGGCGCAGGCGCCCGGCACCGGCACCACCGGCACGCCCGACTCGCGGGCGGCACGGACGAGGCGGTAGCCGGGGTCGGACACCAGCGGCGTCCCGGCATCGGACACCAGCGCCAGCGCCTGACCGGCCTGCAAGCGCGCGACGAGCCCGGCGGCGACATCGCCCTCGTTGTGGTCGTGGACCGCCAGCATGGGGCGCGAAAGGCCGAACTGAGCCAGCAACTGCCCGCTCGTGCGCGTGTCCTCGGCGCAGACGGCATCCACGCCTCCCAGCACCGCCTTGGCCCTCAGCGTCAGGTCGCCCAGATGACCGATCGGCGTGGCGACCACGTACAAGGTTCCTGGCACGATCTCGGACATTCGGGACTCCGGTGGACCGTATGATTCTAGGCCTCCTCCCCTGGAACCCCCGCATGGCCCCGACGGCTGTCCCGTCCCGCCCCTTCCGCCCCGTGGTCCTGCTCGCCCCCGGGCTGCTCGCGCTGGCGCTCGCCGGCTGCGCCAGCGTGCCGGCCGATCGCAGCCCGACCGCCGCCGAACAGCAGGCGCGCGCCCTCGCGGACTCCGGCCGGCATGCCGACGCGGCCCGCGCGTGGGGCGTCCTCGCGGCACAGGCCGGCGGTGCCGACGCCGCGACCTTCCATCTCTACGCCGCCGAAGCCCTGTGGCGCGCCGGCGACGCCGGTGCGGCGGCCGCCGCCCTCGCGCAATCGCCGCGTCGCCGGCTGCCCCCCGCCGAGCAGGTGCGCCATGACGTGCTCGCGGCGGCGCTCGCCCTCGAGGGCGGGCGCGCAGCCGACGCGCTGTCCGGTCTCTCGCAGGCCCCTCGCGACGTGCCGATCGGGCTTCGCAGCGACTGGTACGCCCTGCGCGCCCGCGCCCTTTTGGCCACCGGCGACCGCTTCGGCGCGGCCGCGGCCCTCGCGGCGCGCGCGCCATTGCTGGATGGCGAAGCCCGCGCCCGCGCGCTGCGCGACGCGGAACGCCGCCTCAAGGAAGTGCCCGACGCCGCGCTGCGCCAGCAGGTCGGCTTCCTCGCCGACGACGACGCGTTACTGCCCCTCGCGCTGCGCGAGGCGCGTCGCCGCGGGCTGGCGCTGGACCGACGGACCGCGGCGGCGCCCCCTGCCGCCGACCGTCCGCCGCCGGCGACGGACGGCTACCACCCGCCCCGGCGAATGGCCGTGCTGCTGCCGCTGAGCGGCGACTTCGCCGCCGCCGGCCAAGCCGTCCGGGATGGCCTGTTGGCCGGCTACTTCGCCGAATCGCGGGCGCGACCGACCGTGGTCTTCCTCGACACCGCCGGCACCGCGGCCGGGGCCCGCGAGGCGCGGGATCTCGCCGTCGCCGAGGGCGCCGACCTCCTCGTCGGGCCACTGGGCCGCGATGAAGTCGCGGCCCTCGCGAGTGAACCCATGCCCGTGGCGTGGCTCGCCCTGAACCGCACGCCGGTCGCACCGCCCGGTGGCGGCAGCTTCGCCTTGGCCCCGGAGGACGAAGGCGCCGCGGCGGCCCAGCGACTGCTCGACCAGGGCCTGACGAGGGCCCTCGCCATCGCCGAGCCCGACGACACCGCACAGCGCGCGCTGGCCGGCTTCCGCGAACGCTTATCGGCCGAAGGCGGCACCCTGCTGCTGACCGCGGCCCTCGACCCGGTCGGCGGCACCGCCGCGCAGGCCCTCGCCCCGCTCGCGCCCAAGGCCACCGAGGCGCAGGCCTTGTTCCTCGCCGCGCGGGCCCCCGCGGTGCGCATCCTGATGCCCCAGCGCGAGGCGTCGGGACTGGGGATGCTGCCCGTCCTGTCCACGTCGCTGGTGCAGGCGGGGGCCGACCCGCGGCTGGATCGCGAGCTCGAGGGGCTGCAGTACCCCGAGCTGCCCTGGCTGCTCGGGCTGGGTGCCGGGCCGGGCGAGGCCGACGCGGTCGCGCGCCGCCTGCCGAGCGCGCGCGGCAGCGCGGCGCGCCTGTTCGCTTTCGGACACGACGCGTGGGCCGTAGCCACCTACCTCGACGCCCTCCGCGGCGGCGCGACGCGACGCGGCGCCACCGGCGACCTCGGCGTCGACGCCGCGGGCGTGGTCGAGCGCCAGCCGGCTTGGGCGGTGTTCCGCGCCGGGATGCCCCAACCGGCCCCGGACGGCGCGCTGCTGCCGGCCACGACCGACGCCCCGGCCCCACCAACGCCGGGCGCCGGCCTACCCTGAGGCGACGTCCATGGATCGCGGCGCGGGGACGCGCCCCAGAACCGACGCGCAGTGCCGGGGCGACGCCGCCGAGGCGCGCGCGTTCGCGCATCTCGTGGCGCACGGCCTCGTACCGGTGGCGCGCAACGTGCGATTCAAGGTCGGCGAACTGGACCTGGTGATGCGCGACGGAGCGACCCTGGTGTTCGTCGAGGTTCGCCGGCGCCGCCACGCCGCCTGGGGCGATGCGCTCGCCAGCATCGACCGGGGCAAGGCACGCCGCTTCGCGCGCGCGGCGCAGGCTTTCCTGCAACGGCACCCGGCGTGGGCCTCTTGCCCTTGCCGCTTCGACGTCGTGGCCTTCGACGCGGACGACCCTCGGCCGCGCTGGCACCGGCACGCCTTCGCCCTCGACGATCTGGGCGGAGCATGAGGGGGACGCCGGGCGGACCGGCGCCGCCGGCGATCAGGGCGCGGCGAGCGCGGTCTCGACCGTCGGCGCCAGCGCCACGGCGACGGCCATCAGCCCCGCCACCATCAAACCGGCCAGCAGGTCGTCGAGCATCGTCCCGAAGGCGCCCTTGACGCGGCGGTCGGCCCAGCCGACGGGCCAGGGCTTGGCGATGTCGAAGACCCGGAACAGCACGACCGCGGCCAGCACCCAGGGCCATTCGCGCGGCACGACCGCGAGCGCCAGCCAGACGCCCACGACCTCGTCCCAGACCACCAGCGGCGGGTCCTCGACCCGGCTCTCGCGGATCGTCCAGCGCGCGGCCCAGAGGCCGACGAGGAAGGCGAGGGCCACCACCCCGAGGTAATCCGCGACCGGCAGGCCGGACAGTCCGAACCACCACGGCACGACCGCCGCGATGGACGCCACCGTGCCCGGGGCCCACGGGGAGAACCCGGCGCCGAAGCCCGCGGCCAGCCAGCCGCGCGGATCGCGGATCAGCCGGCGACGCGTGCCTTCCGGGAGGTTGTGGGGGCGAGGCGCCGGTGCGACCGGCGACGGCACGGCGCGGAGATGCCGCTTGCGGCTCACGCACCCTCCCCGCCGAAATGCACGTAGCCGCGGCGTGCCGGCAGCGGCACCGGCAACCCGTCCGCATCGAAGAGGCGCAGGGACGCGCCCTCGGTGATGCGACCGACGCGCGTCGCCGGCGTGGCGACGGCGTCGAGCGCGGCCCGCACCGCCTCGCGCTGCCGCTCCGGCGCGGTGAAGCAGAGCTCGTAGTCATCGCCGCCGGCCATCTGCAGGGCGCGGCGGACCAGCGGATCGGGGAAGGCCTCGGCCAGCGCCGCCGACGTCGGCAGGACGTCGACCTCGACGTCCGCGCCGACGCCACTCATCGCCAGCACATGGCCAAGGTCGGCGAGGAACCCGTCGCTGACGTCGATGCACGCGGTGGCGAGCCCGCGCAGCGCGAGGCCCGCGCCCAGCCGCGGCGCCGGGCGGTCGAGGCGCTCGCGCAGGCTGCCGGTGCGCAGCATCGGCACGCCGGATCGCCACAGGGCGAGCGCGCCCGCGGCATCGCCGAGCGTGCCGGTGATCCAGAGGTCGTCGCCCGGCTGGGCGCCCGAGCGCGTGAGCGCCTGCCCCGGGGCGACGTAGCCGACGACCGTCACGCTGGCGGCCAGCGGGCCGCGCGTGGTGTCGCCGCCCACCAAGGCGACGCGATGGGTGTCGGCGAGCGCGGCGAAGCCCGCCGCGAACTCGTCGACGAAGGCCGGGGCGTCGGTCGGGAGCGTGAGCGCGAGCAGGGCGACGACCGGCTCCGCGCCCATGGCCGCGAGGTCGGAGAGGTTCACCGCCAACGCCTTCCAGCCGATCGCCGAGGCGGGGATGCCCTTCGGGAAGTGCACGCCTTCCACCAACGTGTCGACGGCCAGCACCAGCTGGCGGTCCTTCGGTGGCGCCAGCAGCGCGGCGTCGTCGCCGATCCCGAGCACGACGTCGGGGCGGGCGCCGGCGCGCTGCCGGAAGCGGTCGATCAGCGAGAACTCGGCCATATCGGTGCGTCCGCGTCGGGGGGCGTCAGGGCACGGCGTGCAAGGCGTGGGCCATCGCCGGCCCCGCTCAGCGCCGCGCCGCGCCGGTTTCCGCCGGCCGCCAGTCGGCCGCGGCGCGGTCGAGCACGCCGTTCACGTAGGTGTGGCCATGGTCGGCCCCGAAGCGCTTCGCCGTCTCGATCGCCTCGTTCAGCACCACGCGGAAGGGCACGTCGAGGCGGTGGAGCAGCTCGAAGGTCGCGATGCGGAGCACGGCCCGCTCGATCGGGTCGACCTGTTCGACCGGCCGGTCGAGGAAGGCCGCCAGCTTCGCGTCGAGGTCGGCGCGGTGCTCGGCCACGCCCTTCACCAACGCTTCGAAGTACTCGACGTCCGCGACCTCCATGTCCTGCTCGTGCTGGAACTGCTGGATCACCTGCGGGATCGCGGTGCCCGAGACCTGCCAGGCGTAGACCGCCTGCAGCGCGCGGCGGCGCGCGCGCGAGCGGGCGGCGGGGTCGATGCCATCGGTGCGGGTCGGCTTCATGCGGTGGCCTTCTGCCAGTGCTTCAGGATGTCGCTCATCTCGAGGGCGGCCAGTGCGGCCTCCTCGCCCTTGTTGCCCATCGCGCCGCCGGCGCGCGCTTCGGCATCCGCGTAGGCCTCGACGGCCAGCACGCCGTTGGCCACCGGCAGGCCGGCGTCCAGCTGCAGGCGCATCAGCGCGTCGGAGCAGCCGTCGGCCACCTGCTCGTAGTGGCGGGTGTCGCCGCGGACGACGCAGCCCAGCGCGACGATCGCGACCGTGCCGCCGGCACGGGCGATCGCGGCGGCGGCCAGCGGGATCTCCCAGGCGCCCGGCACGCGGATGACATCGATGCGTTCGGCATCGACGCCGTTGTCGACCAACGCCTTGCGGGCGCCCTCGACGAGCACGTCGGTGATGCGGGGGTTCCAGCGGCTGGCGACGATCGCGTAGCGGCCGGTCGGGTGCGGCCGGAGGTCGCCTTCGAAGCGGGGCATGGGCACGGCGGGGCGGGGATGGCTGGACAGTTTACGCCTTCCGGCCGCCCGGCCGTTCCGCCGGCACCGCGCCCGCGGTCACCGGACGGACAGGTACTCGAGGACCTCGAGGCCGAAGCCGCCGAGGCCGATCTGCCGACGCGGCGTGCCCAGTACGCGCAGGCGCTTCAGGCCGAGGTCCGCGAGGATCTGCGACCCCGCGCCGTTGCGGCGCCATTCCTGCACGCGGCCGGCGGGCGCTTCCGGCTGCTCGGTGATCCGCGCCAGCAGGGCCTCCGGCGTGGTGGTATCGCCGAGCACCACCAGCACGCCCTCGCCTTCCGCCGCGATCCGCGCCATGGCCTCGTCGGCCGAGCCGCCGAAGTCGGGGCGGCGCCAGCGCAGCACGTCCGACAGCGGGTTCTTGACGTGCACGCGCACCAGCGCCGGCCGCTCGCCCGAGGGCGCGCCGCGCACCATCGCGAAATGCAGTTCGCGCGAGACCCGGTCGCGGTAGGTGATCAACCGGAACGCGCCGTGGGCGGTGTCGATGGCGCGCTCGTCGACGCGCTCGACGGTGTGCTCGGTGGCGAGGCGGTGGCGGATCAGGTCCTCGATCGAGCCGATCTTCAGGCCGTGCTCGCGGGCGAAGACCTCGAGCTCGGGGCGGCGCGCCATCGAACCGTCGGGGTTGAGGATCTCGACCAGCACGCCGGCAGGCTCCAGCCCCGCCAGCATCGCCAGATCACTGGCCGCCTCGGTGTGGCCGGTGCGCGTGAGCACGCCGCCGGGCTGGGCCATCAGCGGGAAGATGTGCCCCGGCTGCGAGAGGTCTTCGGGCGCGGCATCAGGCCGCACCGCGGTGCGGATGGTGTGCGCGCGATCGTAGGCGCTGATGCCGGTGGTGACGCCCTCGGCGGCCTCGATGCTCACCGTGAAGTTGGTGTGGTGCGGCGAGGTGTTGCTGACGACCATCGGCCCGAGGCCGAGCTGGCGGCAGCGCTCGCGCGTCAGAGACAGGCACACCAGGCCGCGCGCGTGCGTGACCATGAAGTTGATGTCGGAGGGCCGCACCAGTTCGGCGGCCATGATCAGGTCGCCTTCGTTCTCGCGGTCCTCGTCGTCGACGATGACCACCATCTTGCCGGCGCGGAGGTCCTCGAGGATCTCGGGGATCGTGGCGAAGCGCTTCGGCGCCGGGGAAGGACCCACACCAGACATCATGGAACTGTTCGCCTCCGCTGGACGCGTCGGGCGAACCGACGCCATCCACATGGGAGCCCCGGGAAACGCCGCGGGGCGGGGCCGGGATTCTACCTTCACGCCGGGCCGCCGGCTCGAAACGCCCCACGCCCTCCCGCCGCCCTCGGCCCGCAATCGAATCGCAACATCGCCCCAATCGTCGGGGGACGGTCCGCAGGCACGATGCGCTAAGGATGGCGCCTGCGGGCACCTTCCGCCCAGGCCCGCGCGCCGCTGTCGCGGCGGCATCGTCCTTCCACGCCGAACCTCGCAAGGAGGCCCCCGTGCGGCACACGTTCGTGCTCTTGCTCATGCTGTTCGCCACGCTCGTCGCGCAAAACCTCAGCCTTGCGGCCGAGTCGCCATCGGACGCGCCGTCTCTTGTGGCGAATCCCGAGCTGCGGGACGTCGATGCGTCGGGCGCACCCCGTGGTTGGCGTCTGGATGGCACTGCGGTCGAGGTTGCGCCCGACCCCACCGTGACACGGGATGGCTTGAACTCACTCCGGGTCACGTTCGAGAAGGGCGCGCCCTATGCCGGGATCGTCCAGCAGCTGGAGGGCGATCGCGTCCGGGGCAGGACCGTCGTCGTCGACGGCTGGTTGGCACGCGACACCGCCAACGCCCCGGTCGGGGTGTGGGCCCGCGCGTTTGACAAGGAAGGCAGGAGCATTGGGTATGCGAACTCATACGAGCTTGACCTGCCGGCCGACAAGCGCTTTCGTCGCCACAGCATCGAGCTGAAGGTGCCGCCCGAAACGAACACCTTGCTCGTCGGTGCGTCGATCTATGGAGACTCCGGCATGGCATGGTTCGGCGGCGTGGACGCCAGCATCAAGCGCGACAGTGATACTCAATGAAAGCCATGCTCTCGTTCAACGCGGCGTCCTCTGGCGTGGATGCGCCGAGCATCACCGTTTTCCCTCCCGGCTCTGCCACTCTGGCAGACGCTGGTCGGCTCTAGCGATAGCATCACCACGCCCATGGCGTTTACCGCTGGGGCCCCCTGAGCAAAGCTTGCACCCAACGTCGTCCGGAAAGTCCGTGAAGAACCTGCTGGAAGGCCGCAAGATTCTCATCGCCGAGGACGAACCCGCCTTGGCGGACGTTCTTCGCGCCTACTTGGCGAGGGAGGGCGCCCTCGTCAGGATCGCGCCGGACGGCCGGATCGCCAGCGAAGAGGTCCATCGGTGGCGGCCGGACGTGATCCTCCTCGACATCCGGATGCCCAACAAGGACGGCCTTTCGGTACTGGTGTCGGTGCGGGAGGACGATGCCAACATTCCCGTCATCCTGATCAGCGCGTTGGGCGACGACGTCGACCGTCTTTCCGGATTTCGACTCGGCGCGGACGATTACATCGTCAAGCCCTTCAATCCCCTCGAGGTCGTCGCACGCGCCGCCGCCGTGCTGCGTCGGCAGGAGGGCGCCAAGCAACTTGCATCGACCCCGCCTATCGTCCACGGGGGGCTGCGCATCGAAGTCGAAAGCCGGCGTGCGTTCGCCAACGACAAGCTGATCAACCTGACCCCGACGGAGTTCCGACTCCTCACGACCATGGCACGTCGCCCGGGCCGGATGTTCACTCGGGCAGAATTGGGCGATGCCGTGCTGAGCGAAGTGGCGGCCGACCGGGGCGTCGACGCCCACCTCAGTCGATTGCGCGCGAAGATCGCCATTGTCGAATCGGTGAGGATCGTCGCCATCCGCGGTGAAGGCTACAGGCTGGACATCGAATGATGAATTCCTTGCGGATGCAAATCGCCTGCCTCGCGATCGCGATCAGCGTGGCGGCGGCCCTGATCGCCGCCTTCGTCCCCGACGTGCTGTACTGGCTGCGCGATTACCTCTTCATGGCATCGCTGCCGGCGCAGGAGCAGGAGACGTTGCGCAAGCTCACCGAGGCCTACGGGAGTTGCTCCGGCATCGTCCGTTCCTTCGAGAGCCAGCATGGCATCGAGCGCTGGAACCTCAATTACCACGTGGCCCTGACCACCGTGATCGTCGCCACCGCGTTGATCGGCGGAGCCTTGGCGTTCAAGTTGGCGGGTGGCATCGCCGCGCCGATCATCGGACTGTCGCGGGCCGCCAGGGCGATCGCCGGTGGATCGCGCGACACCGCGCTGCTGCCGCCGCGTTCCGGTCCGCGCGAGGTCGGCGACCTGATCGGCGACTTCGCGCTGATGACCGAATCACTGGCCGCCGCGGATCGCGACCTCCGCTTGCGGTCGAACGGCATCGCGCACGAACTGCGCACGCCCTTGGCGGTGATCCGCGCCCGATTGATGGGCGCGAAGGACAAGGTGTTCGTCGCGGACGGGGCGTTTTTCGACAGCCTGCTCGGCCAGGTCTCGCAGATCGAGCGCCTCGCCAGCGACCTGAGCATGCTCTGCGACAGCCAGGGCATCGGGTTCTCGCTTGAGCGCGCCCCGACGTCGGTCGACGACGTCGTCGATGCGGTGATCCACTGCCTCGAGCCGATGGCGGAGGAACACCGCGTGGACCTGACGCGACAGAGCAGCGGGCGGGTGATCGCCGACGCCGATCCCGCCCGCCTGGAACGGGCGATCTCCAACCTGGTCGAGAACGCGATCCAGCACGCTGGCGCCACCCGGGTGACCATCACGGTGGAAGACGTCGGCGATCAATGCCGGATCATCGTCGTCGATAACGGTCGCGGCTGGCCGGTCAGCGATCCCGAGGCGCTCAAGGAGCCGTTCGTCACCGGCGACTCCGCGACCCGAGAGCGCAGCAAACGCACGGGCCTTGGCCTTGCCATCGTGCAGGCGATCGCACGGGCGCACCAAGGCTCGCTCG
>JAJTHD010000274.1 GCA_021297925.1 Lysobacteraceae bacterium | reverse complement strand
CGGCCGTTGAGCAGGTAGTGGCCGGCACTCGGCGTGTCGAGGCAGCCGAGCAGCTTCATCAGCGTCGACTTGCCTGAGCCGGAGGGGCCGATCAACGCGACGTACTCGTTGCGGTCGATGAAGAGGTCGACGCCGTCGAGGGCGCGGACCTCCTGGTCGCCCATCAGGTAGTGCTTGTGGATGCCGACGAGCTCGATCACCCGGCGTCGTCCTCGGCGTCGGTGTCTTCGTCCTCGGCGTCCTCGTCGTCCTTGGCCTCGATCTCCTTGACGCTGCCGCCGTCCATCAGCTGGCGCAGCGCACGGCCCGGGCCCGAGACCACGCGATCACCCTCGGAAAGACCCGAGGTGATGGCCTGCCAGCGGTCGTCGGCCTCGCCCACCTGCACTTCGATCTTGTTCACCTTGCCGTCGACGATGCGCCACACGTGGTGGGCGGTCTTGCGCGGCTCGGGCTCGGTGGCGATGACCGCTTCGACGGGAACGGCCAGCCTCGAGGTGCCGTCGCCGAGGAAGAGGTCGGCGCGCGCGCTCATGCCGGAGCGCAAGGCCAAGCCCGCCGGCGGTGTCAGTTCGGTGATGACCTCGTAGGCACGGCCCTGGTTCTCGAGGATCGGCGCCAAGGCCACCTGCCGCACTACGCCGGGCACGGCGACATCGGGGAAGGCGGCCGGATACACCTCGACCTTCTGGCCGGCGGCGACCTTGGCGATGTCGCCCTCGTCGACCTTCAGGCGCGCCTCGATGGCGCTGGTGTCGGCCAGCGTCATGAGCTGCGCGCCGGCCAGTGCCTGCGTCGAGGGGATCGCCATCTCGCCGGCCTTGATCGGCACGGCAACGACGATGCCGTCGATGGGCGCGATGATCTCGGTCTTGGCCAGGGTCTCGCGGGCGTCGGCGAGGATGGCCTCGGAACGCTTGAGCGATTCCTCGCTGCTCTTCAGTTCGATGCGCGCGAGCTCGAGCTGGTTCTTCTCCTCGTCGAAGCGCGCGCGGTCGATCGTCTGTGCGTCGGCCAGCCGCTGGTAGCGCTCGAACTGCTTCTCGCGAAGCGCCAGCGTCACGCGCTGGCGCTCGATGCTGATCAGGGCCTGCCGACGGCTGGCCTCCTCGCGCTCGATGGCGTTGCGGTAGGTCTCCGGGTCGAGGCGCAGCAGCACCTGGCCGCGCTGCACGCGGTCACCGTCCTTCACCAGCACCTCGCTCACTTGCGCCAGCACTTCCGCGGTGAGCTTCACCTCGGTGCGGAAGGCCAGGGTGCCGGAGGCGAGGATGGTGGGGCGGATGGCCTGCGGCGCGGCGGTGGCGGCCTGAACCTCCACCGCATCGCTGCCACCGCGCTTGGCGATGAAGGGCAGGGCGAGGACGACGACGATGCCGCCCGCGATCAGGGCTTTCTTCGGGATGCGCATGGACGAGGGGCCGGGAGGGTCAGAGCAGGGCGATCAGCAGCCAGATGCCGTAGATCAGCACCGAAGGCAGCGCCGCGACGAAGACGGCCGAACCCCAACCGCTGCGGGTGAAGGTCTTCCAGCCGATGGCGCCGAGCGCGATGGCCCAGAGACTAAGCAGGTCGAACCCCTTGGCGAGTGTGCTCAGGTCGTGGTCGAACGGGAGTTGCACCAGCAGCGGATCGATGTGGGTGAGCATCAGCGTGTGCTGCGCGGTCTGCGGCGCCATCGTCAGGGCCCCGACCAGGCCCACGAGAGCACCGAGCGCGGTCGGCAGGCCGCTCCAGGCGACCAGCGAAAGACCGTGCTTGAAGGACAGGCCCGCGCCGGCGATCTTGCCGGCAAGGAAGTAGTACTGGGCGAACACCGCATACATGATCGGCACGAAGATCAGGGTGCCGGCGGCGCCGATGTAGCCCTGCACCTTGGCGCTGGGCATGAACTGCTTGGCCTGCGCGACCTCGGCCGGCGTCATCTCCTCGCCCATCATCGTCAACGAGAAGTCCTGGTACCACACGGCATCCACGCGCAGGTAGTAGGCGAGGATCATGCCCACCGACACGGCGACCATGATCGCCATCGGCAGCAGGAAAGAGGGCGCGTCCTTTTCGGCGGTGAAGACCGCGGGCGGATCGAGAAAGATGTCGACGAGCTTCATGCGTGCATTCCTCCTTGCGTGGGGTGTTTCCACGGCCAGACTGCGGTCGCCGGGTGGCATCGGAGAAGTGACAGAGGTCATGCGCCACGATGCACGCGGCCTTCCGGATGCAGCGACACGCGCGCGTCGCCGTGCCGAGCACGCCGCAAGGACCAACGCTCAGGCGTACAGGTCGAGCAGGCCGTTGCCGCGCGGTGGCGAACGCACGACGATCGGCGTGGCGGCATCGTCGGGGGCGTTGGTGCCGCGGGCGTCGCCGCCGAAGGAGCGCGCGCCGTCGCGGCCGTCGCCGTTCGGCGACGCGCCGGACGACTGCCGCTGGCCGACATCGGCATGGCCAAGCTGCAGGCCGCTCTGCGAGAGCATCTCGCGCAGTTTCGGCAAGGCGTCCTGCAAGGCCTGGCGAGTCTCGGCCTGCGCCGCCTGCAACCCCAGATCGACGCGGTCGCCGTCCAGCTGCAGGCGGATCTCGACCGGTCCCAGGCCCTCCGGCGCCACGCGCAGCGTGACTTCGCCGCCGCCGCGTTCGGCCATCCACTGCACGCGCGTGGCCATCGCCTCGGCGAGGCGCGGGTCGTGCACCGGCACCGGGGCCGGGAAGGCCGCGGCGAGGTCGAGGCGGGGCAGCGGGGTGGGCGCCAGCGGCGACCACGCGGCCACATCGAGGCCATCGGGACCGATCGGCGCGGCGAGGGGCTCGCCGACCGCAGCGATCGCCTCGCGAACCGCGACCGGAACGGCCATCGCGCGGAGCGCCTCGAGCTTGAGGGGGATCGCCGCATCGGCCGCAGCGACGATCGGCGCGGCCAGCGCCGCCGGGGTCGTCGCCGGCGCCGGCGCGGCCACCGTCGGGGCCGCGGACCGCGAGGCCTCCGGTGCGACCGCATCGTTCGGTGGCGCGACGCCCGCGAGCCCGGCGAGCAGGCCGCGGAGCGTGGTCGTGCCCGCACTCGCCGGCGGCGCCGCGGCCTCCGGGCCGGTCGCCCGCGTCGTCGGGCCCCACGTCACGGCGGCCGTCATCGGCGCGGATGGGCTGGGCGGATCGCCCGCGATCGCCGCGGTCGGGAACAGCGCCGCGAGCCCCGGCGGCGGCCAGCCGGGCGACGTCGCGCCTTCGCTGGCTGG
>JAJTHD010000123.1 GCA_021297925.1 Lysobacteraceae bacterium | reverse complement strand
GGCGAGTACGGCCCGCGCTGGCACCAGGCCGGCTTGAAGGAAAACCGCCTGCGCATCTACGAGGATTTCGCCGCGGTGGCGGAAGACCTGATCAAGCGCGGCATCACCACGCCGCCCCACCTCGGCATCCAGGGCGGCAGCAATGGCGGCCTGCTGGTGGGCAACATGACGGTCCTGTACCCGCAGCTGTTCGGCGCCGTGGTCTGCCAGGTGCCCCTGCTCGACATGCGCCGCTACCACACGCTGCTCGCCGGCGCCTCGTGGATGGCCGAGTACGGCAACCCCGACGACCCGGCGCAGTGGGAGTTCATCCGCACCTTCTCGCCGTACCACAACGTCACGTCCGACGCGCAGTACCCGCCGGTGCTGTTCACCACCTCGACCCGCGACGACCGCGTGCACCCGGGCCATGCCCGCAAGATGTTCGCGCTGATGAAGGAGCAGGGCCACCCGGTCTACTACTACGAGAACATCGAAGGCGGCCACGGCGGCGCGGCCAACAACGCCCAGACCGCGTACATGAACGCGCTGGCCTACACCTTCCTCAAGACCAAGCTGTTCGCGGAGTAAGCCCATGCATCCCGCCATCCCCCGCCACTCCCTTTCCGCCGTCCTCGGCGGCCTGGTCGCCGCCGGCATCGTCGCCCCGGCGTTCGCCGCCACCGCCGCCCTGCCGGCGCCGCCCGTGGCCGAGCAGCGCCCGCACGAGGTCAAGGCGCCGCACGGCGCCGTCCGCAACGACGAGTACTACTGGCTGCGCGATGACACGCGCGAGAACCCGGAGATGCTCGCCTACCTGAAGGCCGAGAACGCCTATGCCGATGCGGTGATGGCGCCGGTGGCCGGCCTCAAGGACACGCTCTACAACGAGATCGTCGCCCGCGTGAAGCAGGACGACGCCAGCGTGCCCTACCTCGAGGACGGCTTCTGGTACTACACGCGCTTCGAGACCGGCAAGGACTATCCGATCGTCGCCCGCCGCAAGGGCACGATGGACGCGCCCGAAGAGATCCTGCTCGACCAGAACGTGATGGCCGCCGGCAAGGACTTCTTCCAGGTCGGCACCTGGGAGGTCAGCCCCGACGGCACCAAGCTCGCCTGGGCCGAGGACCTCAACGGCCGCCGACAGTACACGATCAAGGTCAAGGACATCGCCAGCGGCGAGGTGCTCGATACCGCGATCACCGGCGCCAGCGCGAACATCGTCTGGGGCGACGACAACAAGACGATCTGGTACGTCGAGAACGACCCGAAGACGCTGCTCACCACGCACGTCAAGACGCACGTGCTCGGCACGCCGGCCTCGCAGGACCGCATCGTCTACACCGAAGCCGACACCAGCTTCTACATGGGCATCGGCCGCACGCGCTCGAAGCAGTACATCTGCATCGGCGTGAGCAGCACGGTCTCGTCCGAGCAGCGCTGCACCAAGGCCGCCACCCCGGGCGAGTTCACCGTGATCGCGCCGCGCGAGCGCGACGTCGAGTACAGCGCCGACCACCATGCCGGCCGCTGGGTCATCACCACGAACTGGGACGCGCCGAACTTCCGCATCATGACCGCCGCCGAGGACGCCCTCGGCAGCCGCGAGGGCTGGAAGGAGCTGGTCCCCCATGCCGCCGACGTCTTCATCGAGGGCCTCGAGCTGTTCGACGGCTACATGGCCATCGGCGAGCGCTCGGAAGGGCTGCGGCGCATCCGCATCCTCAAGGACGACGGCGCCAGCGAGTTCGTGAAGTCGGACGAGCCGGCCTACACGATGGGCCTGTCCGTCAACGCCATGCCCGACACGCCGTGGGTGCGCTACACCTACACGTCGCTGACCACCCCGGCCACCACTTACGAGATCAACGTCCAGACCGGCGAGCGGAAGACGCTCAAGCAGGACCCGGTGCCGGGCTTCGACCCCGCGCAGTACGTCACCGAGCGCCTGTGGGTGCCCTCGCGCGACGGCTCGGTGCGGATCCCGGTGTCGCTGGTCTACCGCAAGGGCTTCGAGAAGAACGGCGAGGCGGCGATGCTGCAAATGGGCTACGGCAGCTACGGCGCATCGATGGACCCGGCCTTCAGCCGCGCCGTGCCCAGCCTGCTCGACCGTGGCATGGTCTACGCCATCGCCCACATCCGCGGCGGCCAGGAGATGGGCCGCGCCTGGTACGACGGCGGCAAGCTCTTCAATAAGAAGAACACCTTCACCGACTTCATCGACGTCACGTCGGCGCTGGTCGAGAAGGGCTACGCCCACCCGGACCGCGTCGCCGCCATCGGCGGCAGCGCCGGCGGCCTGCTGATGGGCGCCATCAGCAACATGGCCCCGGAGAAGTACGACGTCATCCTCTCGCTGGTGCCCTTCGTCGATGTGGTGACGACGATGCTCGACCCGAGCATCCCGCTGACCACCAACGAATACGACGAGTGGGGCAACCCGGAGAAGAAGGACTTCCACGACTACATGCTGTCGTACTCGCCTTATGACCAGCTGGCGGCGAAGGACTACCCCGCGATGTTCATCGGCACCGGCCTGTGGGACTCGCAGGTGCAGTACTGGGAGCCGGCGAAGTACGTCGCCCGCCTGCGCGCGAAGAAGACCGACGACAACCTGCTGGTGTTCCGCACCAACATGGAGGCCGGCCATGGCGGCAAGTCGGGCCGCTTCCAGCGCTTCCGCGAGACGGCCGAGCAGTACGCCTTCATGCTCGACCAGCTCGGCGTGGAGAAGCGCGCCGAGTAAGCCCCGCGCGCGATGGCCCACCTTGATCGACCCCGGCTTTGCGCCGGGGTTTTTCGTCCCGCTGCCGCGACGGCCCGAGGTTCGCATGCGACTGCCGATGTTTACGCTTGCTCTTCTCGCTGCGTTCGCGGCCCCGGGGTGGGCGGCCGAGCCTCGCGTCGAGGAGGTGCGCTTCGTCAGCCATGGCGCGACGCTGTCGGGCAGCCTCGCCCTGCCGGAAGGGAAGCCCATCGTCGCCGGCGTGGTGTTCATCCACGGCTCCGGCGAGCAGGTGCGCAGCCTCGGCGTGGCCCGGCGCTTCGCCGATGGTGGCATCGCCGCGCTGGTCTACGACAAGCGCGGCGTGGGGCGCTCGGGAGGGGTGTACGAGGGCGAGCAGAGCGTCACCGGCATGAACATCGCGCTCCTGGCGGATGACGCGGTGGCGGCGCTCGAGACCTTGGCGACGCAGCCCGGGCTCGATGCGGTGCCGCTCGGTTTCGCCGGCATCTCGCAGGCCGGCTGGATCGCGCCGGTCGCCGCGACCCGGACTCGCCAAGCGGATTTCCTGCTGCTGTGGAGCGCACCGGTGACCAGGGTCAGCGAGGAGGACATCTACAGCAAGCACACCGGCGACCGCGACGGTCCCGACCGTCCGGCCTACGCCACGGCGCTGGCCGCGCGCGACACGCCCTACGTCTGGCCGGCCTTCCTCGGCCGGGATACCGATCCCGCCGAAGACCTCGCGACGCTGGCGATCCCGGGTTTCTGGATCTTCGGCGAACAGGACGGCAGCATTCCGGTGGACCTCTCGCTGCGGAACCTGCGCGCGCTGCAGGCCAAGGGTCACCGGTACGAGTATCGCGTCTTCCCCGGGCAGGGCCACAACAACATGGCCGCGACCTTCGATGCGGCGATCGCGTGGGTCGCGTCGCTCGCGTCCTCGGCGTCGTCGGAATGTGCGGGCGACGCTTGCAGGCCCGCGCGCTGATCGACGCCGGCGATCGCGCCCTCCGGTGCCGTTCTGGTCGAGGCGAGGGGACGGCTTCCCGTGCATTCGTATGCACCGGCCCTCGATTCAGGACCGCGGCGTCGCATCGATACACTTGATGGATCTTCGGACGCTCGGGCTTCCCATGCGCTTGCACCCGCTTTCCGCCTTGCTCGCCGGCCTCTTGGCGGCATCGACGCTGGCCGCCGAGACGGAGGCCACGGCGACCGTCGAGCGGACGTCGGCACGATTGCCGGTGTTCGTCGGCACCACCGAGCCGATGGCCGCGCATGCGGTGTACTTCCTGATGACCGACCGCTTCGTCAACGGCGACCCGTCGAACGACCACCGCGAGCAGGGCTTGCCCGACCACGGCACCTGGGGCGGGCCCGTGCCGGGCGCGCCGCCGGGCAAGGAAGATTTCGTCGGCTACCTCGGGGGTGATTTCCGCGGCATCCTCGATAACGCCGGCTACATCCGCGACCTCGGCTTCGGCGCGGTGTGGTTGACGCCGATCGTCGAGCAACCGGATGAAGCGTTCAGCGGCGGCACGCCGGCGGCGTGGGGGAAGATGTTCACCGACGGCGGCAAGTCGGGTTACCACGGCTACTGGGGCACGAACTTCTACCAGATCGACGAGCACCTGCCGTCGGAGGGCCTCGACTTCCGCGCGCTCGCCGCCGGCCTGCGTGCCCGTGGCCTGAAGACCGTGCTCGACGTGGTCGCCAACCACGGTTCGCCGTCGTTCTCCGCGCCCGAGCAGCGCGACCAGTTCGGCAAGCTGTTCAACGAGGCGGGCGAGCTCGTCGCCGACCACCAGAACCTGCACCCGAAGCGACTGAAGCCGGAGCGCAACCCGCTGCACGCGTTCTTCCACCCCGAGCCCGACATCGCCCAGCTCTCGAACTTCGACGAAAGCAACCGGGCGGTGGTCGACTACCTCGTGGGCAGCAGCTTGAAGTGGCTGGGGCAGGGCGCCGATGCCTTGCGCCTCGACACCATCAAGCACATGCCGCTGCCGTTCTGGAAGACCTACGCGGACCGCCTGCGCGCCGAGCATCCCGGACTCTTCATGTTCGGCGAGGCCTTCGACTACGACCCCGAGCTTCTGGGACGCTTCACGCAGCCCGGGAACGGCAGCATCAGCGTGCTCGACTTCCCGCTGCAGAAGGCCATGGGCGAGGTCTTCGGCAAGCGCGATGCCGGCTACGAGGCGATCGTTCCGGCGCTGTTCCTCGACGACGGCCCGTACGCGAATCCTTACGTGCTGATGACCTTCTACGACAACCACGACATGCCGCGGCTCGACGCCGACGACGCGGGGTTCATCAACGCGAACAACCTGCTCTTCACCGTGCGCGGCATCCCGGTGGTCTACCAGGGCTCGGAGGTGGGCTTCATGCGCGGCACCGCCGAACACGCCGGCAACCGCAACTACTTCGGGCAGGCGCGCATCGACGCGGCGCCGTCGAACCCGATCCACGCGGCCCTGAAGCGCATCGCCAACCTTCGCGCCAACACGCCGGCGCTGCAGCGCGGCCTGCAGGTGAACCTCGAGTTCCAGGGCGATCGCGCGGCGTTCTATCGCATCCTCGAGCAGGACGGCGTGGCGCAGACGGCCCTGGTGCTGCTCAACAAGGGCGACACCGCCACGCGCTTCCGCCTCACCGAAAACCTGCAGCCCGGCCGCTGGCGCCCGGCGCTGGGCGGCGAGACCGTGCCGCTCGCCGCGGGCCGGGCCTTCGAGGCCGAGGTACCCGCGAACGGCGTGCAGGTCTACCTGTTCGAACAGCCCATCACCGCGCCGGCGCTGCGGGCGGCGGCGGAGGCGGCGGCTCGGGCGATCCCGGCGTCGCGAGGCGCAGTTCCAGCGGCCGATTGAGCATCCGCTCCATCGGCAGCGGCCACAGGCCCAGCGGGGCGACGCGCTGCATCGCCTCCTGCGGGCTGAGGCCGCGTTCGCGCACCAGCCACGCGGCGTAGAGCTGTCCGGCCCGCGCACCGCTGCCACAGTGCAGCAGCAGGTCGCCGCCGCCCTCGGCCATGGCCTTGGAGAAGGCGTCGAGCACTTCCGGCGTGAACCCCCCGCTGCCGTCGATGGGCAGGTCGGCATAGGCCAGCCCGGCGTCGCGGGCGGCGGCGGCATCGTCGAAGCCCAGCGTGGCGCGCTCGGCCGGTGTCCGCAGGCTGATCACGCGGGTGACGCCGGCGGCCTTGATCGTGGCGAAGTCGGCCGCGGCGGGCTGGCCGGCGAGCCGGATGCCGTCGAAGGCGAGGGCGCGTTCGACGAACGGTGCGGGGTCCGCCGCGGGCGCCGGGGCGGCCGGCGTTGCCGGTGCCCCGGTTGCGGCGGCAAGGATCGGCGTGGCCAGCAGCGCCAAGCCCAACAGGGTCCGGCGGGTCGTCAGGGCGAGGCAGGCGGACGGCATCATCGGGCCCGGCTGGGTCGCGGCGCTTTCGTGGACGTCGCCCGCCCGATGCCGCAGGAGCCTCGCACCACAAGGCTCGGGACGAGCACTTCGCTCGCCACCGTCTCGCCGCGGATCTCGCGGATGAGGGTGTGGACCAGCGTTTCCCCGGCCCGCTTGGTGTCCTGCAGCACGGTGGTCAGCGGGGGGTGGGTGAAGGCGGCGACCGGCTGGTCGTCGAAGCCGACCACGGCCACGTCCTCCGGGATCCGGCGGCCGTGCTCGGCGAGCGCGCGCATGGCGCCGATGGCGATCAGGTCGCTGGCGCAGAACATGGCGTCGAAGGCGACGCCGCGGGCGAGCAGCGCTTGAGCCGCGGCATACCCGGCGAGTTCGGTGGAATCGATGACGTCGATCTGCAGCGCGGGATCGACGGCGATGCCACCCTCGTCCAGTGCGTCGCAGAGGCCGAGGTAGCGGTCGCGGAACTCCGGCGCCGTCAGCTGGTTGGCGCCGAGGTAGGCGATGCGACGCCGCCCAAGGCCCGCGAGATGCCGGCCCACGAGCCGGCCGCCTTCGCGGTTGTCGCTACCGATCGAGACGCCGGGCTGGTCGGCCAGCACGGGCCCCCAGCGCACGAAATGCGTGCCCTGCTGCACGAGGCGGTCGAGCTTGTCGCGCGTGGTGAACCAGTCGCCATAGCCCAGCAGGATCAGGCCGTCTGCCTTGTGCGCGTCCTGGTAGTCGGCGTGCCAGTCCTCGCTGAACTGCTGGAAGCTGACCAGCAGGTCGTAGCCCTGCCGAGCACAGGCGCGGGTGATCGAGCCCAGCATCGTCAGGAAGAAGGGGTTGATCAGCGTGTCGTTCGGGGTCGGGTCCTCGAACAGCAGCAAGGCAAGGGTGACGGAACTCTGGCGGCGCAGGTTCGAGGCGTTCTTGTCGACCTTGTAGTTGAGCTCGCGGGCGATCTCGCGGATGCGCCGGCGGGTTTCCTCGCTGACCAGGGGGCTGTCGCGCAGCGCGCGCGAGACCGTGGCCTGCGAGACGCCGGCCCGGTAGGCGATGTCGAACGACGTGGGGCGGGATTTCGGGTTCATACGCCCCCGAGGATACCCCGCCCCGCGTGGCCGGCGCCGAGGCGGCGTGAGGGCCGCCCGGTTCAGCCCGGTCGGAGGGCCACGGCCTCGCGGGCCAAGCGCTCGATCCGCGCCCAGTCGCCCGCCACGATCGCGTCCTTGGGCAGCATCCACGAGCCGCCGACGGTGCCGACATTGGGCAGCGCGAGGAAATCCGGCGCGCTCGTCGCATCGATGCCGCCGGTGGGGCAGAAGCGCACCTGCGGGAAGGGGCCTGCGAAGCCCTTCAGCGCCGGGATGCCCCCGGAGCTGACGGCCGGGAAGAACTTGAAGCGCTGGTGGCCGTGGGCCAGGCCCTGCATCACCTCGCTGGCGGTGGCGACGGCGGGCAGCCACGCGATCGGGCTGGCGTCCGCGGCGTGATACAGCGCCGGCGTTGCGCCGGGGCTGATGGCGAAGGTGCAGCCGGCGGCGGCCGAGGCTTCCAGGTCGGCCGGTGCGAGCACCGTGCCCGCGCCGAGCACGGCGCCCTCGACCTCGGCGGCGATGCGGCGCATGCCTTCGAGCGCGGCGGCGGTGCGCAGGGTCACTTCCAGCACCGGCAGGCCGCCGGCCACCAGCGCGCGGGCCAGGGGCACGGCGTCTTCGACCCGGTCGATGACGATCACGGGCAGCACGGGGGCCTTGGCGAACACGGCATCGATGGCGGCGTTGCGTGCCTCGGTGGTCCAACTCATGCAGCGTTCTCCGACTGGCGCAGGGCGCAGGCGGCGCCGAGCAGCCCGGGTTGAGGGTGGGTGATGACGTGCAGGCTCACCTTCTCGAGGTAGGCGGCGAAGCGGCCTTTGGCCAGGAAGCGTTCGCGGAAGGCGCTGCTCTGCAGGAAGGGGATGAAGCGCGGCACGATGCCACCGGCGATCATCACGCTCTTCGCGCCGTGGATCAGCGCGGTGTCGCCGACCACGCTGCCCAGCACGGCGCAGAAGCGGGCCAGCGTGCGGCGGGCGTTGAGGTCATGGCCTTCGAGCGCGGCTTCGACGATCGCCGCGGGTTCGCGCAGCACGGTGGCACTGTCGCCGAGCGGGCTCGGGCCGGTGCCGGGGTCGCGCAGCGCGGCCTCGATGTGCGAGAGGCCGACGCCGCAGAGCAAGCGCTCGTTGCTGGTGCGGCCGAAGCGCTGGTTCATCCAGCGGGCGATCTTCTGCTCCTCGTCGCCGATGGGCGCGAAGCTCACGTGGCCGCCCTCGGTCTCGACGACCTGCCAGCCGCACGTAGCCTCACCGACCAGCATCGCCACGCCGAGGCCCGTGCCCGGACCCAGCACGCTGATCGGGCCACGCTGCGGCAGGGCGGCGTCGCCGTGCAGGCAGACCACGTCCTCGGGCGAGAGCGCTGGCACCGACCATGCCACCGCGCCAAAATCGTTGATGACGTCAAAACGCTCGAAGCCGAGCACGCCCTGCAGCTCGCGCCGCGAGAACGCCCAGGCGCGGTTGGTGAGGCGGATGGCGTCGCCGTCCACCGGGCAGGCGACGGCGATGGCGGCTTGTGCGGGCCGCTGCCCGACCCCGGCGAGGTAGGCCTCGGCGGCGTGCTGCAGGCTGGCGTACTCGCAGCAGGGCAGGGTGCGGACGGCATGCATGTCGGGCCGCGCCGCAGCGAGGTCGGTCAGCGCGAAGCGCGCATTGGTGCCGCCGATGTCGGCGATCAGCGCGGGCTGGGCGAGCTCAGGCACACCTTCCGCGGCGTGGCGGCTGGCGGCGCTCACAGCCCGGTGCTCCCGTACAGCGCGCAGGCGCCGTCCTCCGCGGAATCGACGTGATCGCGGAACACGGCGAAGAGCTCCCGGCCGACGCCGAACTGGTTGCCGGCGAGGTCCATCGGGGCGGGCGTGCGCGCGGCCCACTCGGCCTCGGGCACGTCGACCTCGACCGTCGAGGCTTCGGCATCGATGGTGACGACGTCACCGTCGCGGAGCTTGGCGATCGGCCCGCCGGCCACGGCCTCGGGCACGAGGTGGATGGCCGCCAGCACCTTGCCCGAGGCGCCGCTCATGCGGCCGTCGGTCAGCAGGGCGACACGCTGGCCACGGTCCTGCAGCAGGCCGAGCGTCGGCGTGAGCTTGTGCAGTTCCGGCATGCCGTTGGCCTTCGGGCCTTGGCGGCGGATGACGGCGACGAAATCGCCGTCGAGCTGGCCGGCCTTGAACGCGGCGAGCAGGTCGTCCTGGTCGTCGAAGACCTTGGCCGGCGCGGTGATGCGGCGGTGCTCCGGCGCGACGGCCGAGACCTTCACGACGGCGCGGCCGAGGCGGCCGGTGACGAGGCGAAGCCCACCTTCGGTGTCGAAGGGCGTGGCCACGGGGCGCAGCACATTGAGGTCGCCGCTGGCGCGCGGCGGCTCGCGCCACGCGAGGCGCGTGCCGTCGAGGTGCGGCTCGAGCGACTGCTGGCGCAGGTCGCCGCCGTGCACGCACTTCAAGTCACCGTGCAGCAGGCCGGCGTCGATCAGCTCGCGGATCACGAAGCCGAGGCCGCCGGCGGCGTGGAAGTGGTTCACGTCGGCCGAACCGTTCGGGTACACGCGGGCCATCAGCGGCGTGGCGCGCGACAGCTCGTCGAGGTCGTCCCAGGTGATGCGCAGGCCGGCGGCGCGCGCCATGGCGACGAGGTGGATCGCGTGGTTGGTCGAACCGCCCGTCGCCGCGAGGCCGACCATCGCGTTGACGATGGCCCTCTCGTCGACCGTATGGCCGATGGGGCGCCAGTCGGGCCCAAGCGCAGTGACGCGCAGCGCCTGCTCGGCGGCGGCGACGGTGAGCGCGTCGCGCAGCGTGGTGCCCGGGTTCACGAAGGCCGAGCCCGGCAGGTGCAGGCCCATCACTTCCATCAGCATCTGGTTGCTGTTGGCCGTGCCGTAGAAGGTGCAGGTGCCGGCCGAGTGGTAGCTGGCCGATTCCGCCGCGAGCAGTTCCTCGCGCGTGGCCTTGCCCTCGGCGTAGCGCTGGCGGACGGCCGCTTTTTCCTTGTTCGGCAGGCCGGAGGGCATCGGGCCCGCGGGCACGAACACCACCGGCAGGTGCCCGAAGGCCAGCGCGCCCATCAGCATGCCCGGCACGATCTTGTCGCAGACGCCGAGCATCAGCGCAGCGTCGAACATGTCGTGCGAGAGCGCCACCGCGGTGGCCTGCGCGATGGTGTCGCGCGACCACAGCGAGAGCTCCATGCCGGTGCGGCCCTGGGTGACGCCGTCGCACATCGCTGGCACGCCACCGGCCACCTGCGCGGTGCCACCGGCATTGCGCGCGGCCATCTTGATCAGCTCGGGGTAGGTCGCGAACGGCTGGTGCGCCGACAGCATGTCGTTGTAGGCGGTGACGATGCCGAGGTTCGGTTTGACCTGGAGCTTCAGCGCGTCCTTGTCGTCGCCCGAGGCAGCGAAGCCGTGCGCGAGGTTGCCGCAGGACAAGCGGGCACGTGCCGTGCCCTTCAGGCGCGCGGCCTCGATGCGCGCGAGGTAGGCGGTGCGGGTCGGCGCGCTGCGCTCGCGGATCCGCTCGGTGACGCGTTCGACGACGGGGTGCAGCGACATCAGGGGCTCCAGTGGATCGCGAGGTCCGGCGCGGCGGCCAGCAGGGCGTGGATGGGGGCGTCGGTGGCGGGGCGGGTGCGGGCCGATTCCAGCACGGCGCGTTTGGCCTCGCCGGTGATCATCAGCAGCAGCGAGCGCGTGGCCACGAGGCGCGACAGCGTGAGCGAGATGCGCGGAAACGGCGCTTCCGGCGGCAGCGGGTCGGGCGTGAGCGCGACGACGGGCGCGCGGTCGCCGGCGTCGAGGGCCGAGGGCGGCGTGACCTGCGGAAACAGCGAGGCGAAATGCGCGTCGGCACCCATGCCGAGCAGCACGGCGTCGAAGGCGCGGTGGGCGAGCGGCGCGAGGCTGGCCTCGGCGGTGGCGCCGGCCCCGACGGCGACGAAGGCCGACGGCTCCGCGGGCACCAGCGGGTGGATCGCCACGCCGACCGCGGCGGCGAAGGCGTCCGCGAGCGCCCGCTCGTTGCGCTTGTCGTGCGTGGCCGGCACCCAGCGCTCGTCGCTGGCGACGAGGTGCACCTTCGGCCATGGCAGGTCCATCGCGGCGAAGCGGCGGTAGGCAGCGAAGGGCGTACTGCCGCCGGCCAGCGCCAGCCAGGCCTCGCCGCGCGCGGCGAGGCCGACGCGGACCGCCTCGGCCAAGGCCACGGCGACGGCGTCGGCCAGGGTATCGGCGTTCGCACTGGGGATGATCGGCAACGGGCGCATCGGCATCGTGGGGGGGCGCTTATTCGCGCCAGCTGTGGCCGTGGCGTTCGGGCAGCGCCAGCGCGCTGGTCGGGCCCCAGGTGCCGGCGGGGTAGGGCTTCGGTTCCTGTCCGCGTGCCGTCCAGCCGCCGAGGATCTGGTCCACCCACGACCACGCCGACTCGATCTCGTCGCGGCGCACGAACAACGTGCCATTGCCTTGCAGGGCGTCGAGGTAGAGGCGCTCGTAGGCGATCCGCTTGCGCTCGTTGGCGAAGGCGTCGTGCAAGTCGAGGTCAAGCGCGACTTGCGAGAGCTTGACGCCGGTGCGGTCGAGGCCTGGCGTCTTGTTCATCAGCATCAGCGAGATGCGCTCCTCCGGCTGCAGCCGGATCAGCAGCGCGTTCGGCTCCGGCCGCGCGCCCTCGCCGTCGAAGATCGAATGCGGCACCGCGCGCATCTTCACGTAGATCTCGGTGGCGCGTCGCGGCAGGCGCTTGCCCGTGCGCAGGTAGAACGGCACGCCGCTCCAGCGCCAGTTGTCGATGTGGGCGCGGATGGCCACGAAGCTCTCGGTGCGGCTCTTCCGGCCGAGTTCGTCGGCGTAGCCCGGCACGGCCTTGCCGTCGATCGCGCCGGCCGTGTACTGCCCGGCCACCGTGTGGGTCGCGACGTCGTCGCCTTCGATCGGCCGCAGCGAGCGCAGCACCTTCAGCTTCTCGTTACGCACCGCGCCCGGGTCGAAGTGCGAGGGCGGCTCCATGGCGGTCAGCGTCAGCAGCTGCAGCAGGTGGTTCTGCACCATGTCGCGCATGGCGCCGGACTCGTCGTAGTAGCCGCCCCGCCCTTCGAGGCCCACGGTCTCGGCGACGGTGATCTGCACCTGCTCGACGAAGCGCGAATTCCACAGCGGTTCGAACAGCGCGTTGCCGAAGCGAAGCGCGAGCAGGTTCTGCACGCCCTCCTTGCCGAGGTAATGGTCGACGCGGAAGACCTGCGCTTCGCGGAACACGCGCGCCACGGCCTCGTTGATGGCCACCGAGCTGTCGAAGTCGTGGCCGATGGGCTTCTCGAGCATCACGCGCATGCGCGCATCGGCCACGCCGCCGGCGGCCAGGGCGTCGCAGATCGGCCCGTACCAGCGCGGCGCGGTGGAGAGGTGGACCAGCGTGTCGCCCTCGCCCCGGAGCATCGCGATCCGGGCCGACAGGGCGGCCAGCGCCGACGCGTCGTCGATGGCGGCGGGCTGGTAGTGGCAGCGCGCCAGCAGCCGGTCCAGCGCCGCGTCGTTGAGTTCGCCCGGCGCGATCGCGCGACGAACCGATTCGGCGACGTGGGCGCGGAACGCCGACTCGTCCAGGGCGCTGCGGGCGCTGCCGAGCACCTTCAGCGCCGCCGGCACCAGGCTGTCCCGCTCCAGCGCGTACAGCGACGGCAGCAGCATGCGCTGCGCGAGGTCGCCGGTGGCGCCGAACAGCACGAAAAGCGAAGCATCCTGGGTCATGGGACGGGCCGGTACGAGGGTCACCGACCAGCGTACCGGGGCCGCCGGACGACGGGGGGCTCCAGGCGTCGCAGTCGCAATCGTATTCATCGGTCGGCGGGCGCGCTGGCTATACTCGCGCCATCGTTTCCCGAGTGCGCGCCATGCCTCTCCGTCGCCTGTTCCCGCTGCTGCTCGCCGCCGCCATCCTCGTCCTCGCCGGCTGCGGCAACAAGGGCGATCTCGTCCGGCCGACCCCGGCGTCGACCGCCGGCGCATGACGGTCGCGGCGCTGGCGCGGCGCTTCACCAAGATGCACGGCGCGGGCAACGATTTCGTCGTGCTCGACCTGCGCCACGGGGAGCCGCCCCCGACGCCCGGCGAGGCCGCGCGGATGGGCGACCGCCACCGCGGCATCGGGTTCGACCAGCTGCTCACCATCGAGCGCCCGGCGACGCCGGGCGCGGTCGCCGCCTACCGCATCTGGAATGCCGACGGCAGCCCTACCGGTCAATGCGGCAACGGCGCGCGCTGCGTCGCCGCGTGGCTGGTGCGCGACGGCAGCGCCACCACGGCCCGCTTCCGCATGGACAGTCCGGCCGGCCCGATCGAGGCCGAGGCCCTGCCCGACGGCGGCTTCGCGCTCGACATGGGGGTGCCACGCTTCGCGCCCGCGGACGTGCCGCTGGCGCTCCCGGGACCTGCGCCCGACTACGCGCTGGCCACGCCGTGGGGCGAACTGCGCTTCGGCGCCGTGTCCATGGGTAACCCGCATGCGGTCGTCGAGGTCGATGACCTCGTCGCGGCCGACATCGCCGGCGTGGCGACATGGCTGCAGGCGCAACCGGTCTTCCCGCAGGGCGTGAACGTCGGCTTCGTCCGCGTTCTCGCGACCGACCACATCGCCTTGCGGGTCGTCGAGCGCGGTGCCGGCGAGACCCTCGCCTGCGGCAGCGGCGCCTGCGCGGCCGTCGCCGTGCTCGCGTCGCGCGTGCGGGTGGGCCGGTCGGTGCGGGTCGACCTGCCGGGCGGCACGCTTCGCATCGATTGGCCGGGCGGCGACGCGCCCTTGCGGATGGCCGGCCCGGCCGCATTCGTGTTCGAAGGAGAGTGGACCCCATGACGGACGATCGCAGCGCGCGCCACGAGGCGCACGAGGTGGCGCAGTGGCTGCGCCGCCACCCGCGGTTCCTCGAGCAGTTCCCCGACCTCGCGGTGACGCTGGTCGTGCCGAAGGACGGCGGCGCCAGCGCCTCGCTGGCCGGCTACCAGCTCGAGGTGCTGCGCGAGAAGAACCGCGAGCTGACCCGCCGGCTGCACGAGCTCGGCGGCAATGCGCAGGTGAACGAGCGCCTCGCGGTGCGCACGCACCAGCTCACGCTGGCGCTGATGCGCGCCCGCAGCGCCGCCGACACCCTGCGGGCCATGGTCGCCGTGCTGGGCGAGGACTTCGCCGGCGACGCGGTGCGCGTGGCCGTCCTCCGCGGCCCGGCGCTCGGCGCCGCCGCCGCGTCGGCCGCCGAGGCGCTCGCGGACGCCCCGTGGCTGCGCGTACTCGAGGCTGGAGCCCCCGACGTCGCGGGCCTCGTCGAGTCGCTGGGCGGCGGCGAGCCGACCTGCGGGCGGCTGCCGACCGATCGCCTCGCCCTGCTGTTCGGCGACGACGCGACGCGGGCCGTCTCGACCGCCGTGCTGCCGGTGGCCGGCGTGGGCCTCGTCGCGGTCGGCAGCGCCGACCCGAACCGCTTCTACCCCGGCATGGGCACGCTGTTCCTCCGCATGATGGCCGAGGCCCTCGCGACCGCGATGGCCCGGTTCGGCTGAGCGCCGTGGGCGCGATGCGCGTCGACGCCCCGCCGGTGCCCGACGACGCGCTCGACGCCGGGCTCGCCGCCTTCCTCGCCCATCTCGCGGTCGAGAAGCATGCCTCGCCGCACACGCTCGACGCCTACCGCCGCGACCTCGACGCCCTGCGCGACTGGGCGGCGGCGCGCGGCGAGTCGGCGTGGTCCGGCCTCGACGCCCTCGCGCTGCGTGCCTTCGTGGCCGACGAGCACGCCCGGGGCCTCTCGCCCCCCAGCGTGCAGCGTCGCCTGTCGGCCTGCCGGGCGCTGTTCCGCTGGTTGCTGAAGCACGGCGTCCTCGCCCTCGATCCGACGGCCGGCCTGCGTGGGCCCAAGGCGCCGCGCAAGCTGCCGCAGGTGCTCGATGCCGACGAAATGGGCCAGCTCGTCGAGGTGCCGCAGGAGGCGCCGTTGGGCCTGCGCGACCGCGCGATGATGGAGTTGTTCTACTCCTCCGGGCTCCGCGTGTCCGAGCTGTGCGCGCTGCGATGGGCCGACCTCGACCTGGCCGGCGGCGAGGTACGCGTGCTGGGCAAGGGCCGCAAGACGCGGATCGTGCCGGTGGGGCGCCATGCCCGCGAAGCGCTCGCCGCGTGGGCGACGGCCGCGACGCCGGCGCCGGGCGCAGCGGTGTTTCCCGGCCGAGACGGCGGCCCGATCACCCCGCGCGCGGTACAGAAGCGCGTGCGCGAGCTGGCGATGCGCCAGGGCGTGTGGAAGCGCGTCCACCCCCACCTGCTGCGCCACAGCTTCGCCAGCCACGTGCTGGAAAGCTCGGGCGACCTGCGCGGTGTGCAGGAGCTGCTGGGCCACACCAATATCGCCACCACGCAGATCTACACGCACCTCGACTTCCAGCACCTCGCCAAGGTCTACGACGGCGCGCACCCGCGGGCGAAGCGCAAGCCCTGACACGACGACGCCCCGCGGGGCGGGGCGTCGAAGGAGGGCTGCGAGCGATCGCTCAGCGCGCGGCGGTGGTCGCCGGTGCCAGAACGCCCGGCAACTGACGGCCCCAGCGCGAGAACGCACGGTCGGCGTCCTGCCGGATCCCGACGCGCGGGTTGCCGTCGCCG
>JAJTHD010000283.1 GCA_021297925.1 Lysobacteraceae bacterium | reverse complement strand
GCAGTCGAATTTCGTGAACTCCCATGGCCTCGACGCCGAGGGGCAGGTGATGAGCGCGCGCGACATGGCGATCCTGTCGCGCGCGCTGGTCAACCAGTTCCCGGAGGCCTACGCGCTGCACTCGATGAAGGAGTTCACCTGGAACGGCATCACCCAGCACAACCGCAACGGCTTGCTGTGGAAGGACCCGTCGGTCGACGGCATCAAGACCGGGCACACCTCGACCGCGGGCTACAACCTCGCGGCCTCCGCCAAGCGCGGCGACATGCGCCTGATCTCGGTGGTGATGGGCATCCAGACCGACAGCCGCGCCGAGGCCTTCCGCCTGCGCGAGGGCGACAACCTCGCCCTGCTGAACTGGGGCTTCCGCTTCTTCGAGACGCACGCGCTGTTCGATCCGGCCGAGGCGCTGGCGACGCAGCCGCTCTACAAGGGCGAGGCCGACACCGTCGCGCTGGGCGTCGCGCGCCCGATCCTCGTGACCCTGCCGCGTGGCCGCTACGGCGACCTCAAGCCGCAGATCGACGTGCCCAAGCAGCTGCTCGCCCCGATCACGAAGGGCCAGGCCATCGGCACCGTGCGCGTGATGCTGGATGGCAAGCCGGTCGCCGAGGCGCCGCTGGTGGCGCTGTCCGCCGTGCCGGAGGCGGGGTTCGTGGGCCGGATGGTCGACGAGTTCCGCCTGTGGTGGAACGCGGAGTGACGCGGTGGAGATCCGGTCCGACAACCCCGAGCACGGCCTGCAGTTCCCGGGCACCTTCGAGATCAGCGCGATGGGCCACGTCGGCCGCGGGCTGGAGGCGAGGATGCCGGCCGCCCTCGAGGCCGCCGGCCTCGTCGTCCATCGCGACCACCACCGCCAGCGCCTGTCGGCGAAAGGCAACTGGGTGTCCATCACCTATGCCTTCGACGCCGCCACGCGCGCCGACTACGAGAAGGCGCACGCCGCGCTCCGCGCCCTGCCCGAGGTGAAGTGGACGCTGTGAGCCCGGCCACCGGGACCGCCCCGCGGACTTGGACCGTCCGCGACCTCGGCCGCCGGGCCTACGACCCGGTCTGGCGGGCCATGCAGGCCTTCACGGACGCGCGCGGCCCGGACACCCCGGACGAGCTCTGGCTGGTCGAGCACGACCCGGTGTTCACCCTCGGCCAGGCCGGCAAGCCCGAGCACGTGCTGGCCCCCGGGGACATCCCGGTCATCCCCGTCGACCGCGGTGGGCAGGTGACCTACCACGGCCCCGGCCAGCTGGTGGCCTACCCGCTGGTGGACCTGCGGCGGCTCGGCATCGGCGTGAAGGCCCTGGTCGAGCGGATCGAGCAGGCGATCATCGACACCTGCTCCGGTCATGGCATCGCCACCGAGCGCCACGACGGTGCGCCCGGCGTCTACACCCTCGACGGCGCCAAGATCGCCGCCCTCGGGTTGCGCGTGCGGCGGGGCTGCAGCTTCCATGGGCTGGCCTTCAACATCGCCATGGACCTCGAGCCCTTCCAGCGCATCAACCCCTGCGGTTACGCCGGGCAGCCTGTGACCACGCTGCTAGACTGCGGCGGGCCCGGGCGGCTCGACGTCGTCGCCACCGCCCTCGTGGCCCACTTGTCGGGCCAGTTGGGCCTGCTGCCTCGGCCCGCCCTTCCGACCGACCGGCCCTGACCCGGGCCCGCCCCACGACCCCGCCATGTCCACGCCGACCAAGTCCATCCCGCTCACCGTGCTGACGCCCGACGCGCTCGAGGCGGGCAAGAAGCAGCTGGGCGGCGACAAGATCGGCAAGAGCCCGGTCCGCTTCGACGAGGCGCCGAAGCTGCGCAAACCCTCGTGGATCCGCGTGCGCATCCCGGCCGGCAACGCCGTCCAGCAGGTCAAGGCCAAGCTGCGCGAGAACGCGCTGGTCACCGTCTGCGAAGAGGCGAGCTGCCCGAACATCCACGAGTGCTTCAGCCACGGCACCGCGACCTTCATGATCCTTGGCGCGGTCTGCACGCGCCGCTGCAGCTTCTGCGACGTGGCCCACGGCCGGCCGAAGCCGCCGGACGCCGCGGAGCCGCTGAAGCTGGCACAGACGATCGCCGACATGCGCCTGAAGTACGTCGTGATCACCTCGGTGGACCGCGACGACCTGCGCGACGGCGGTGCCCAGCACTTCGCCGACTGCATCCGCGAGGCGCGCGCCCTCTCGCCGGCTCTCAAGATCGAGATCCTGACGCCCGACTTCCGCGGCAAGGGCCGCATGGACCGCGCGCTCGAGATCCTCGCCACCCATCCGCCCGACGTCTTCAACCACAACCTCGAGACGGTGCGGCCGCTGTACCCAAACGTGCGCCCGGGAGCGGACTACGACTGGTCGCTGCAGCTGCTCAAGCGCTTCAAGGCCCAGCACCCGGACGTGCCGACCAAGAGCGGCATCATGCTGGGCCTCGGCGAGGACATGGACCAAGTGAAGGAGTGCCTGCGCCACCTGCGCGAGCACGACGTCGACATGGTCACCATCGGCCAGTACCTGCAGCCCACGCCGCACCACCATCCCGTGATGCGCTACTGGACCCCGGAGGAGTTCAAGGAACTCGAGGCCTTCGGCTATGGTCTGGGCTTCACCCACGTCGCCTCCGGCCCGATGGTGCGCTCGTCCTACCACGCCGACCGTTCCGCCGCCGAGGCCGGCGTCGTGGCCTGATTCCCCGGAGGGCGACCTCCGGCACATCCGCCCCCGGGCCTCGCGGCGCATGCTGCGAGCGTCCCCGAACCAGGTCCCCCATGTCCAAGCCGCTGTCCTTCGTCCTCGCCCTGCTGGTGCCGCTGGCCGTCGCCGGGGCCGTCATCGCCCCCGTGGCCGGTGGCACCGCCGGCAGTGCGCCCGCCGCCGCCACGGCCCGTGCGGCCGCGTCGTCCTTCGCGCCCACCCCCCACCAGGCGTCCGTCGCCCTCCGTGTCCACGATGTCCTGTCCGAAAGCCGCGACGTCTACGCGCCGAAGCCGCTCGACGACCGGCTGGCCGCCTCCGTGTTCCGGCGCTACCTCGACAACCTCGACCCGCAGCGGCTGTTCTTCACGGCCGCCGACGTCGAGCGCTTCCGTCCGTGGCAGTCGCGGGTCGACGACGCGATCAAGGGCGAGGGCCTGCAGCCCGCGTTCGACCTCTACGCGCTGTACATGCAGCGCGTGCAGGAGCGGGTGGACTACGCGCGCGGCCGGCTCGACGAAGGCTTCGACTTCACCGCCGACGAGGCTTGGCGCTACGACCGCGAGGACGCGGCGTGGCCGGCGGACCGCGCCGAGCTCGACGCGCTTTGGGCGAAGTACGTCAAGAACGACTGGCTGCGCCTGAAGCTCGCCGGCCGCGACGACGACCAGATCCGCCGCACGCTCGACAAGCGCTACGCCCAGCTCGCCACGCGCGTGAAGCAACTGAAGCCGGACGACGCCTTCGAGACCTTCCTCAACGCCTACACCGAGTCAATCGACCCGCACACCTCTTACCTGAGCCCGCGCAGCGCCGAGAACTTCAACCTCTCGATGAGCCTGTCGCTCGAGGGCATCGGCGCCGTCCTGCAGAACCAGGACGACTACGTCGTGATCCGCACGCTGGTGCCCGGCGGCCCGGCGGCGAAGACCGGCGAGCTCGGCGTCGGCGACCGCATCACCGCGGTCGCGCAGGGCGACGGCCCGATGGTCGACGTCATCGGCTGGCGCATCGACGAAGTGGTCGAGCTGGTGCGCGGCGCGAAGGGCAGCCGCGTCCGGCTCGACATCGTCCCGGCCTCGGCGGGCCCCGACGGCGAGCACCGCATCGTCGAGATCGTGCGCGACAAGGTGAAGCTGGAGGAGCAGGCCGCCCGCCGGCAGGTCATCGAGGCCGACGGCCGCCGCATCGGCATCATCCGCCTGCCGACCTTCTACCTCGACTTCGAGGCCTACCGGCGCGGCGACCCGGACACCCGTTCCGCCACCACCGACGTCGCCCGACTGCTCGGCGAACTGCGGGCCGAGAAGGTCGACGGCATCGTCGTCGACCTGCGCGGCAATGGCGGGGGCTCTTTGACCGAGGCCATCCAGCTCACCGGGCTGTTCATCGACACCGGCCCCGTGGTGCAGGTTCGCGAGGCCCGTGGTCGCGTCAGCGTCGAAGGCGATCGCCAGCGCGGTGTCGCCTGGGACGGGCCGCTGGCCGTGCTCGTGGACCGCAGCTCGGCGTCGGCGTCGGAGATCTTCGCTGCGGCCATCCAGGACTACGGCCGGGGCCTGATCATCGGCGAGACCACCTTCGGCAAGGGCACGGTGCAGAACCTCGAGAACCTCGACCGCTTCCGCAACGACGGCGAGGCGCGCTACGGCAACCTGAAGCTCACGATCGCCCAGTTCTTCCGCATCGACGGCGGGACGACGCAGTTCAGCGGCGTGGTGCCCGACATCGCCTTCCCGGTCACGCTCGACGCCGACGAGTTCGGCGAGAGCACCTACGACAACGCGCTGCCCGCCACGCGCATCGCCCCGGCGGCGCACGACGACTACGGCCGCTTCTCGCCGCTGCTGCCGCCGTTGGCCCGGCGCCACGAGGCCCGCGTCGCCAAGGACGTCGAATTCCAGTGGTGGAAGGAAGATGTCGAGCGCTTCCGCGCCGAGCGCAAGGCCGCCACCCTCTCGCTCAACGAGGCCAAGCGCCGCGCCGAGCGCGAGGAGGCCGAGGCCCGCCGCATCGCGCGCGAGGCCGAGCGCAAGCGCCTCGGGCTCGCCGATGGCCTGCCGAGCCGCGCCGACGACGGCCTGCAGGCCGACGAGCGCGACCTCGCGCAGCAGGTGGCCGAGGAGAAGGCCGCCGAGAACCACATCGACCCGCTCCTGCGCGAATCCGCCTTCGTGCTGGGGGATGCGATCGGCCTGCTCAGCAAGGACCGCGCACTCAACGCCCAGGTCCTGCCGCGCACCGGCCAGCCCCGGGTCTGGGTCGATTGAGCGACGTCCCGTCGGCGGCCGCCACGCCGCGGCCGCTGGCGGTCGCCGTGGCGCTCGCCTCCGTCTACCTCGTCTGGGGGTCGACCTACCTCGCCATCGCGATCGGCGTCACCGGCTTCCCGCCCTTCGCGCTGGGAGCGATCCGCATGCTCTCGGCCGGTGCCTTGTTCTATGCCGTGCTGCGCTGGCGCGGGGTCGCGTCGCCCACCCTTCGCCAGTGGCGCAACCTCTGGGCCATGGGTGTCTTCATGGTGCTGTTCGCCAACGGGCTCGTGAACCTGGCGCAGACCGAGGTCAGTTCCGGGTTGGCGGCCATCGCGGTGGCCTCGATGCCGCTGTTCGTCGCGGTGTTCTCGACGCTCAAGGGCCGCCGCCTCGGGGCGATGGAGTGGGCGGGGATCGCGCTCGGCCTCGCCGGTGTCGCCCTGCTCAACGCGGGCAGCGAGTTGGCCGGTTCGCCCTTGGGCATGGTCTGTCTGGTCGTCGCGCCGCTGTCGTGGGCCTGGGGCTCGGTGTGGAGCCGCGACCAGGACTTGCCGCCGCCCTTCATGAGCGCCGCCGGCCAGATGCTTTGCGGCGGCGTGCTGATGGCCGCCGCGTCGCTGCTGCTCGGCGAACGATTCGCGGCCGTGCCCTCGCGCGACGCGATCCTCGCCGTGGTCTATCTCGCGCTGTTCGGCTCGATCGTCGGCTTCAGCGCCTACGTCTGGCTGCTCGGCCACGTGCGGCCGGCGCTGGCCACCTCGTACGCCTACGTGAACCCCGCCATCGCCGTGCTGCTCGGCACCGTCGTGCTGCACGAGCGCTTCGATGCGGATACGTGGATAGCGATGGCGGTCATCCTCGCGAGCGTGGTGCTGGTGACGCGGGCGCCGAAGCGGGGCTGAGCCGCGCTTGTCCGTCGCGCGCGGCGCCGCGCGGCCAAGCCCCATGACCAAAGTCACCCCATGACTTGCCGCACGGGCCTAGGGCAGCGCCGCGGCACCAGCATGGTCCCGTTCCATGACGGCGCCGACGGTGCCGGCCCATCCTGACGGGGAAGACCATGCTGACCATCCGCGATCTGTCCAAGACCTACGCCAACGGCGTGCGCGCGCTCAACCACGTCTCGCTCGACATCCCGAAGGGGCTGTTCGGGCTGCTGGGGCCGAACGGTGCCGGCAAGTCGTCGCTGATGCGGACCATCGCCACCCTGCAGGACCCCGACGAGGGCTCGATCAGCTTCGACGGCATCGACGTGCTGCGCGACAAGGACACCGTGCGCCGCACGCTGGGCTACCTGCCGCAGGACTTCGGCGTCTACCCGAAGGTGAGCGCCGAGGACCTGCTGGACCACTTCGCCGCGCTCAAGGGCTACGCCGCGCGCAAGGAGCGCCGCGAGGTGGTCGAATCCCTGCTGCACCAGACCAACCTGTGGGAGGCGCGCAAGCGCAAGCTCGGCACCTACTCCGGCGGCATGCGCCAGCGCTTCGGCATCGCGCAGGCGCTGATCGGCAACCCCCGCCTGGTGATCGTGGACGAACCGACCGCCGGCCTCGACCCCGAGGAACGCAACCGCTTCCTCAACCTGCTCAGCGAGATCGGCGAACAGGTGGTGGTGATCCTGTCGACCCACATCGTCGAGGACGTGACCGACCTCTGCCCGCGGATGGCGATCATCAACCGCGGCACGGTGCTGCTGACCGGCCGCCCGCAGGAGGCCATCGAGGCGCTCAGCGACCGGGTGTGGAAGGCGACGGTCAGCAAGGCCTCGCTGGCCGACTACCAGGCGCGCTTCAACGTGCTTTCCACGCGCCTGGTCGGCGGCCAGCCGGTGATCCACGTCCACGCGGAATCGCAGCCGGAAGCGGGCTTTTCGAAGATCGCCCCCGACCTCGAGGACGTCTACTTCCAGCGCCTGCGCCAGCACGCGCAGGCAGCCTGAGGGAGCGCGCCCATGTTCGGTGAATTCTTCCGCTTCGAGCTGCGCTACCAGCTCAGCTCGCCCCTGCTGTGGCTGGTGGCCGCGGTGTTCGGCCTGCTGGCCTTCGGCGCCACTTCGTCCGACGCGATCCAGGTCGGCAGTGCGATCGGCAACGTGCATCGTAATGCGCCGACCGTGATCGCCAGCATGTTCGGCGTGTTCAGCCTGCTGGGGCTGTTCCTGATCGTGATCTTCATCGCCAACGGTCTGCTGCGCGACCACGAGTTCGGCACGTCCGAGCTGTTCTTCGCCACCCCGATGCGCAAGGCCGACTATCTGTTCGGTCGCTTCGCGGCAGGGCTGGTGACCTGCCTGGTGATCTTCATCGGCGTGGCGGTCGGCATGCTGGCCGGCCAGTTCATGCCTTGGATCGAACCCGAGCGCCTGGGGGCGTTCTCGATCGCCCCATTCCTGTGGTCGTTCGCGGTGCTGGTGCTGCCGAACCTGCTGTTCGGCGGTGCGCTGCTGGCATTGCTGGCGGCGGTCACGCGCAGCCTGCTGATGGTTTACGTGGGCGTCCTGGCGTTCTTCGTGCTGTGGATCGTGGCCGGCAACCTGACCAGCGATATCGAGAATGCCTGGGTCGCCGCGCTGGTCGACCCCTTCGGGCTGCGGGCGATGGGTCGCGCGGTGCGCTACTGGTCGGTGGAGGAGCAGAACACCCGCCTGCCGGAACTGGCCGGTTACCTCATCGCCAACCGTGCGCTGTGGGGTGCGGTGGCACTGGGCCTGCTGGGCGCCACCTATGCGCTGTTCAAGCCGATGCGGGCGGGTACGGGCTCACGGCCTGCGTCGAAGCGCAAGGCGTCCGTCGCCCAGGCGGCGCCGGCAACGACCGCGATGCCGCACGCGATCGCTGCGCATCCGCCGCGCGCTTTCACCCTGCGAACCGCGCTCGCGCAGTTCTTCCGCCTGCTGCGCTTCGACACCTGGGGCGTGCTGCGCAGCGTGCCTTTCCTCGTGATGCTGGCGTTCGCCGTCGTCAACTTCTTCGGCGCAGCGCAGTTCGTCGACACCCTGTTTGGCGCCAAGGTCTATCCGGTCAGCTACCTGATGGTGCAGGCCCTGCAGGGCAGCATGTCGCTCTTCCTGTTCCTGATCGTCACGTTCTACGCCGGCGAACTCATATGGAAGGAGCGCCAAGTCAAGATCAGCGACGTGTCCGACGCACTGCCGGTGCCCGACTGGGTGCCGCTGGCGGCGAAGTGCGGCGCAGTCCTGGCGGTCGTGGGGGTGTTCAGCGCGGCCGGGGTGTTGGCCGGCATGGGTTTCCAGTTGATGCGCGGCTATACCCACATCGAGCCCGGCGTGTATGCGGCCTCGCTCGCGATCGCCGCGCTGCCCTTCGTGCTGATGGGCCTGCTCGGCGTGGCGGTGCAGGTGTTCACGCACAACAAGTTCGCGGGCTACCTCGCCGTGATCCTTGTCTATGTCTCGCAGATCGTCCTGGGCGTGGTGGATATCGACCACAATCTGGTGCAGTTCACGGGCGCGCCGATCGCGCCGTACTCCGACATGAACGGCTTCGGCCACTACCTGACCGGCTGGGCCTGGTTCTCGGTGTACTGGCTGCTTTTCGTGGTCGCCCTGCTGCTGCTCGCCGCGGCATTCTGGGTGCGCGGCACCGCGCCGTCGGCCCGGGAGCGTCGCCGGCAGGCGGTGGCGCGACTGCGCGGCCCGCTCGGCGCGGCATTGGGCGTCGCCGTTGCGGCCTGGGCCGGGGTCGGCGGCTGGGTGTTCTGGAACACCAACGTGGTCAACGACTACATGTCCGGCGACACCGCGCTCGACCTGCAGGCCCGCTACGAGAAGGAGTACGCGCAGTACGCCGGCCTGCCGCAGCCGCGCATCACGGCGATCGACACCGACGTCGACATCCGCCCCGAGACCCGCAGCCTTGCCATCCGCGGGACCTACCGGCTGGTCAACCGGCACGCCACGCCGATCGAAGCCTTCCATATCCAGACGCCGTCAAACGTCGAATTGGCGTCCATCGAATTCGCGCCGAACGAGTTGGAACGCTTCGACGAAGCGCTGGGCTACCGCATCTACCGACTGCGCGAGCCGATGGCACCGGGGGCCGAGATGACCTTGCGCTTCGAGGTGCGCGCCGCGGAGCGCGGCTTCGGCAACAACGTGCTGCAGACCCAGGTGGTCGGCAACGGGACGTTCTTCAATTCCAGCGTACTGCCGTCGTTCGGCTACGGCAGCGGTGGCCAGATCGTCGACCGCAACGAGCGCCGCGAGCGCGGCTTGGGCGAGGTGCCGCGGATGGCGAAGCTGGAGGACGACGCGGCGCGCGCCAACAGCTTCATCAGCGACGATGCCGACTGGATCGACTTCCGCACCAAGGTCTGCACCGCGCCCGACCAGATCGCGCTGGCGCCCGGTTACCTCGTGACCGAGACGGAGGAGAACGGCCGCCGCTGCTTCGCCTACGCGATGGACCGCCCGATGCTGCCGTTCGCCGCCTGGCTGTCGGCCCGCTGGGAGGTGGAGAAGGCCACGTGGAACGGCCTTCCGATCGAGGTTTACCACCACGGCTCGCACGCCTACAACGTCGATCGCATGATCGAGGCGGCCAGGGATTCGTTGGACTACTACACCACGCACTTCACGCCCTACCAGCACAAGCAGCTAAGGATCATCGAGTTCCCGCGCTACGCGCAGTTCGCGCAGAGCTTCGCCAACACCATCCCGTTCTCGGAGTCGATCGGCTTCATCGCCGACCTGCGCGACGAGGACGCGATCGACTACGTGTACTACGTGACCTCGCACGAGGTGGCGCACCAGTGGTGGGGGCATCAGGTGGTGGGCGCCGACATGCAGGGTTCGACCATGCTCATCGAGTCGCTGTCGCAGTACTCGGCGCTGATGGTGATGGAGAAGAAGTACGGCCGTGACAAGATGCGCCGGTTCCTCAGGTATGAGTTGGACAACTACCTCGACCGGCGCGGCGGCGAGCTGGTGGAGGAACTGCCGCTCTACCGCGTCGAGAACCAGTCCTACATCCACTACAACAAAGGCTCGCTGGTGTTCTACCGCCTGCG
>JAJTHD010000304.1 GCA_021297925.1 Lysobacteraceae bacterium | reverse complement strand
GTCCCCGCCTGCCTTGGCGCGCTGGTGTTTTCGGATGAGCCAGCCTACGGACCACCACTGGATGCACCACGCTCTCGAACTTGCCCGGAAGGCCGAGCGCGAGGACGACGAAGTGCCCGTGGGCGCGGTATTGGTCGGCGCGGACGGCACGCTGCTGGCGGAAGGGTGGAACCGCAACATCACCGAGCACGACCCGACGGCGCACGCCGAGATCGTGGCGATGCGCCAGGCGGGGCAGGCGCTGGCGAACCACCGCCTGATCGGTTCGACGCTCTACGTGACGCTGGAGCCCTGCGCGATGTGCGCGATGGCGATGGTGCATGCCCGCATCGCCCGCGTGGTCTACGCGGCGAGCGACCCGAAGACCGGGGCGGCCGGCAGCGTGTTCGACCTGCTGGCCGACCCGCGCCATAACCACCGGGTGGCGGTCGAAGGCGGCGTGCTGGCCGACGAGGCGTCGGCGATGCTGACCGCGTACTTCCGGGCCCGGCGCGGGAAGCGACCCGCGACCGGCTGAACGACGGCGACGCGCGTCCGGTCAGCCCCCCCGCCGGCGCTTCGCCAGCGCGGCATCCAGCTCGGCATCGAGACTGTGGACGGCCATGCTCACTTCGCGGCCCATCGCCGCGGCCGCGCCCAGCAGGCAGGCCATGCCGAGGATCGCGAGCAGGGTCGCCACGATGCCGAACCGGGCCTCGAGCATCGCGCCCGCCGCGAGGGCCAGGCTGGTGCCGATGAAGCAGCCCAGCGCGACGTAGAGCATCCAGCAGGCCCGGAGGACGAGCGCCGCGCGGCGTCGATGCTGCGCGATCTGGCGCTCGTGCTCCTGAAGCGGCGGCGCGATCCCATCGGGCTCGCCTTCGCCGAGGACCAGCAGCCGCAGGCGGTCGACCACGCGGGCGAGTCGGGCATTGGCCGAAATGAGCAGCGAACCGGTCGCCGCCATGAGCAGGGCGGGTGCCAACATGGCGCCAATGACCGTGGGATGGGCGAGGACGTCGGGCAGGGACATCGAGGACTCCGTGGCCCCGATCATCGCGCAGGCGCCCGCGAACTGACAAACGGCGTCAAAAGGCCGCGTTTGCGGTACAAACTTCCTCGGGCTGGCGCCACGTCTCGCTACACTCCTTGGATGAACGCGCCCCATGCCCCCGATGACGGTCGACTGATCTGGATCGACCTCGAGATGACCGGCCTTGATCCGGCTTCCGACTCGATCCTCGAGATCGCCACCGTCGTGACCGACCGCGACCTCCAACTGCTCGCGGAGGGCCCGACCCTGGCGATCCGCCATGACCTCGCGACCCTCGAGGCGATGGACGAATGGAACCGCGGGACGCATCGGAAGTCCGGGCTGTGGCAGCGCGTGCTCGACAGCGAGGTCTCGATCACCGAGGCCGAAGCCTTGACCTGCGACTTCCTCTCGCGCTGGGTTCCGGCCGGCAAGTCGCCGATGTGTGGCAACTCGATCTGCCAGGACCGGCGCTTCCTCGCGAGGCTGATGCCCCGGCTGGAACGCTGGTTCCACTACCGGAACCTCGACGTCTCGACGGTCAAGGAGCTCGCGCGGCGCTGGGCGCCCACGGTGCTCGAGGGCATGAGCAAGCAGGGCAACCACACGGCGCTGGCCGATGCCCTCGAGTCCATCGAGGAACTGCGCCACTACCGTCGCCACATGGGGCCGCTGGGCGGCCACGGCGGATGAGGCAGGGGCGGGCGTTCGTCCGGGCGCTCCGGGGCCTGTGCGTCGCACTGGCGCTCATGGGCTTGGCGCCCGCCCTGGCCGCAACCGGCGATTCGTCGCCGTCATTCGGGAAACCGCTTTCGGCCTTCGCCCAAGATGGATGGACGACCCGGGACGGCCTGCCGCACAACCAGGTCAACGACATCGCGCAGACGGCGGAGGGCTACCTCTGGCTGGCGACCTGGGAGGGCCTGGTCCGCTACAACGGCCAGGACTTCACCGTCTTCGGCCCGTCCAACCTGCCGGTGCTGCGCGAGCCTGGCATCCGGTCCGTCAGCGTCGCTCCCGATGGTCGCCTCGTCGTCGCGACGGCGCGCAGCGGCGTGCTGGTCAACGACGGCCGCCAATGGCGCGCCTACGGCATCGACGATGGCTTGACCCAGCTCGCATCGATGAGGGCGGTGATCGACGCGGCCGGGCGGCTGTGGATCGCGCACGCGAACCGCGGCGTCACGCGCATCGATGCCGAAGGCAAGGCCCGTTCGTTCCGGGCCAGCGACGGGTTGCCATCGGACCAGCTCTACGACGTCGCCGTGGACCGAAGCGGCGCGGCGTGGGTCGCGACCTCGCGGGGACTCGCCCGCATCGAAGAGGACCGCGTCCAGGCCTTCGGGCTGGCCGACGGCCTGCCGGGCGGCGCCGTCTACGCGATCCGCTTCGTCGGCGAGGGCGGACTGCTGCTCGGCACGCACCACGGTGTCTACCGGGGGCTCAACGGGCGTTTCTGGCCGCACGAGGCTGGATTCCCCGACGAGGCGGTGGCGTCGATCGCCCTCGAGCGCAACGGCGACGTGCTCGCCGGCACGGTCAACCTGGGCCTGCTCCGGGCCACCTCGGGCGGCATCGAGGTGTTCGATCGGGCGCGCGGGCTGCCGAACAACCGCGTGCCGGCCCTGTTCGTCGACCGCGAAGGCTCCATCTGGGCGGGAACGAACGCCGGCCTGATGCGCTTCTCGGACACGCCGTTCGCCAGCCTCGATGCCCGGGCCGGACTGTCCGACGACTACGTGCGGGCGGTGCTGCAGACGCGCGACGGCCGAATGCTGGTCGGATCGAGCGCCGGCCTCGATGCCTGGCACGCCGGTCGGATCGACCCCTTGGGCCAGCGCCTGGGCCTTGGGCGCGAGGCCGTGCTGAGCCTTGCCGAGGCGCGCGATGGCCGACTCTGGATCGGCCTCTATTCCTCGGGCCTCGTGGAAGTCGCCGATGACCGCATCGTGCGCCGGATCGGCGACGCCGAAGGCCTGCAGGGCCTCCAGGTCCGGGCGATCCTCGAGGATCGGGAGGGCGCGCTGTGGATCGGGACCAGCACCGGCCTGTATCGGATGCCCGCCGGCAGCCGGCGGCCGGAGCGCCTGCCCGGCGGCCCGGACGCGCCCCTGAACTTCATCCTCTCGCTCTACGAGGACCGCGATGGGCGCCTGTGGGTCGGGACGATGGCCGGCCTCGTGGTGCGGGAGGCCGGGGTGTTCCGCGCCCTCGACATCCGCGGCTTCGACGAAGCGCAGGATGTGTTCGACTTCACCGAGGACGCCGACGGCGCCCTGTGGATCGGCACCAGCCGCGGCGTGCTGCGGTGGAAGGACGGCGAGCTTTCCAGCATCGGCGCGCAACAGGGCCTTCCGGTCGCCGCGGTGTTCAGCATTGTCGTCGACCGCTACCAGAACCTGTGGCTGACATCGAACCGCGGCGTGGTGCGTGCGACCGGGGACGCGGCGCGACGCGCGGCGGACGGCGCCGCCAAGCTCGACTACCTGCAGTTCGGCGAGCCCGACGGCATGGCCAGCGCGCAGTGCAACGGCGGCGCGGGCCCGTCGGCACTTCTGGCAACCGACGGCTCGATCTGGGTCGCCACGGCGCGCGGCGTCAGCGTCGTACAACCGGATGACCTCGACCGCTACCAGCGCCCGCCACCGCCCGTGATCCTCGAATCGGTGCAGGTCGACGGTCAGGAGCGCGACCCCTCACAGGCCGTCCGCTTGCCGCGCGGCGCGGAACGACTCGACGTCCGATTCGCGAGCCTCAGCTACCGGATGACGGAGCAGATCCGCTACCGCTACCGAATCGCCGGCCTGTATGACGCCTGGTTGGACAGCGGCCGACTTCGGGAAGCGCGCTTCTTCGGCCTGCCGCCCGGCACCCATCGCTTCGAAGTCGCGGCCGGCACCGCCGCAGGGGGGTGGCGCGACGAGGTGACCGCGCTGGACATCGTCGTCGAACCCGCCTTCTGGCAGCGACCGCTGGTCATCGGGCTCGCGGTGTTGCTGTCCCTGCTTGGGCTCTTTGCGGCCTACGCGTGGCGCGTGGGCGCGCTTCGCGACCGCGAACGGATGCTGAGCCGCCTCGTCGAGGAACGCACGCAGGCCCTGGTCCAGAAGAACGTCGAACTCGAGCGCCTGGCCGACACCGTCCGCGAACAGAGCCACGCCTTCGAGGCGCAGGCGCGCACCGATGCGCTGACCGGCCTGCCGAACCGGCGCCACATGGCGGAGCGCCTCGTCGACGCCTTCGCCGAGGCCCAGCGCGACGGCCGGCCGCTGTGCCTGGCCATCCTCGACCTCGACCACTTCAAGCAGATCAACGACGGCTATTCGCATGCCGCCGGCGACCGGCTGCTCCGCGAGGTCGCCCGGGTCATGGCGGAGGTCATGGGGGGCGTGCATGATCTCGCGCGCTGGGGCGGCGAGGAGTTCGCCATCCTGTTCATCGACCAGACGCTGGAGCAGGCCGAGGACCGCGCGGAGCGCATCCGTCGCCGCATCGAGGCCATCGACACCCGCGAGTTCGCTCCGGGCTACCACGCCAGCGCCAGCATCGGGCTGGCGACGCGGTCGGGCTTCACCCACCACGAGCGCATGGTGCATCGCGCTGACGAACGGCTCTACGCCGCCAAGCGCACCGGCAGGAACCGGGTCGTCAGCCGGGACTGACCGGCAACCTCAGGGCCCGCCGTCGTCGACGAGATCGGCCAGACCGGCAGCGGGCGCGGCACCGTGGTGGTAGACATGCAGGTCGCGCTGGGGGTAGGGGATCGACAGCCCGCGGTTGCGCAGCCCGGCGTGGATGGCCTCCAGCAGTTCGCTCTTCGCCCTCAGCACGTCCGGCGTGGCCACCCAGGCGCGCAACACGAGGTTCACGCTGCTTTCGGCCAATGCCGAGACCAGCACGTCGGGCGCGGGATCGTCGAGGACCCTCGGGTTGTCGCGCGCGGCCGCGAGCAGGGTCTCGCGCGCGAGCGCGAGGTCGTCGTCGTAGCCCACGCCGACGATGAGGTCGACGCGCCGGCGGGGCAGGGCGGTGAAGTTGATGATCGGGGCGGTGGTGATCTGGCTGTTCGGCAGCACGATGATGCGGTGGTCGATCGTCCGCATCCGGGTCTGGAACACGCGCACCTGTTCGATCTCGCCCTCCAGTCCCGCGATCTGGACGTAGTCTCCGGCGCGGAAGGGGCGCAGCAGGATCAGCATCACGCCCGAGGCGAAGTTCGACAGCGAGTCCTTCAGCGCCAAACCGATCGCGAGGCCGGCGGCGCCCAGCACCGCGAGCAGCGAGGCGGGCGGCACCCCGATCTGCGTAAGGGCGGCGACCGCCACGACGATGACGCCGGCGAAGTAGGCGATGTTGCGCAGGAAGCTGCCCAGCATCGGATCGACGTTGGCCCGCAAGAGCGCGCGCTCGAGCGCCTTGCTGACCTTCCGCGACAGCCAGAGGCCGGCCGCGAGGATGACCAGGGCGGAGAGCAGTCGGAGCCCCCAGACCTCGAGGAGGCCGATCCAGTCGGCGTGCGCGAGGCGCGACTGCAACTGCGCCAGCATGCCGGCGGCGTCCACCGGCGAGGACGCCGGGACCGGGAAGGGGGCCGCCATCGGCTTCAGCCCTTCTTGTGCTGGGCGAGGCGCAGCCAGGTGTCGACGACGGTGTCCGGGTTCAGCGACACCGACTCGATGCCCTGGTCCATCAGCCACTCGGCGAGGTCGGGGTGGTCGCTCGGGCCCTGGCCGCAGATGCCGACGTACTTGCCCTTGGCGCGCGCCGCCGAGATGGCCATCGACAGCATCTTCTTGACCGCCGGGTTCCGCTCGTCGAACAGGTTGGCGACGATGCCGGAATCGCGGTCAAGGCCCAGCGTGAGCTGGGTCAGGTCGTTCGAGCCGATCGAGAAGCCGTCGAAGATGTCGAGGAACTCGTCGGCCAGCAGGGCGTTCGAGGGCACTTCGCACATCATGATGACCTTCAGGCCGTCCGGGTTGCCGGACTTGCTGCCCTGCACGAGGCCGTTGGCGGCCAGCGTGTCGATGACCGCCTGGCCTTCCTCGAGCGTACGCACGAAGGGAATCATGACCCACAGGTTCTTCAGGCCCATCTCGTCGCGGACCTTGCGCACGGCGCGGCATTCGAGAGCGAAGCAGTCCTTGAAGTCCGGATGGATGTAGCGGGACGCGCCGCGGAACCCGATCATCGGGTTCTCCTCATGTGGCTCGTAGGCCGCACCAGCGATGAGGTTCGCGTACTCGTTCGACTTGAAGTCGGAAAGGCGGACGATGACGGGGTAGGGCGCGAAGGCCGCCGTCAGCGTGGCGATGCCCTCGGCGAGACGCTCGACATAGAAGCTCACCGGGTCGGCATAGCCGGCGATCAGCGGATCGATCTGCGCGCGGATGTTGGCCGGCTGCTTGTCGTACTCGAGGAGGGCGCGCGGGTGCACGCCGATCTGGCGGGCGATGATGAACTCGAGGCGGGCGAGGCCGATGCCCTGGTGCGGCAGCTGCGCGAAGTCGAACGCACGCTCCGGGTTGCCCACGTTCATCATGATCTTCAGCGGCGCGGGCGGCATCTTGTCGAGGTCGGCGACGACCCGCTCGAACGGCAGCTGGCCGGCGTAGATGAATCCGGTGTCACCCTCGGCGCAGCTCACCGTCACCGGCGTGCCGTCCGGAATCACCTTCAGCGCATCACCGGTTCCGACCACGGCCGGCACGCCCAGCTCGCGGGCGATGATCGCGGCGTGGCAGGTGCGGCCGCCGCGGTTGGTGACGATGGCGGCGGCGCGCTTCATCACCGGCTCCCAGTCGGGGTCGGTCATGTCGGCGATCAGCACGTCGCCGGGTTGCACCTTGTTCATCTCGGCGACGCTGCGGATCACGCGGGCGATGCCCGTGCCGATCTTCTGGCCGATGGCGCGGCCCTGGGCGATCACTTCGCCGCGCTGCTGCAGGCGGAAGCGCTCGATCTGGGTGGCGCGGGCGCGCGACTTCACCGTCTCCGGGCGGGCCTGGACGATGTAGAGCTTGCCGGTGATGCCATCCTTCGCCCACTCCACGTCCATCGGACGGCCGTAGTGCTTCTCGATGACCAGCGCCTGGCGCGACAGCTCTTCGATGTCGTGGTCGCTGATGGAGAAACGGCCGCGCAGCTCGGCCGGCGTGTCTTCGGTGCGAACGCGCTCACCAGGCGCCTTCGAATACACCATGCGGATCTGCTTGCTGCCGAGCGTGCGGCGCAGGATGGCCGGGCGGCCGGCTTCGAGGTTCGGCTTGTAGGCGTAGAACTCGTCCGGGTTCACTGCGCCCTGGACGACCGTCTCGCCGAGGCCGTAGCTCGAGGTGACGAATACGACGTCGCGGAAGCCCGATTCGGTGTCCAGCGTGAACAGCACGCCCGAAGCGCCGACGTCGGAGCGCACCATCAGTTGCACGCCGGCCGACAGGAACACGTCCTCATGCTTGAAGCCGTGGTGCACGCGATAGGCGATGGCGCGGTCGTTGTAGAGCGAGGCAAAGACTTCCTTCACCTTGTGCACGACGTCGTCGGCGCCGGTGACGTTGAGGAAGGTCTCCTGCTGGCCGGCGAAGCTGGCATCCGGCAGGTCCTCGGCGGTGGCCGAGGAGCGCACGGCCACCGAGATCTCGGCGGCGCCAGCTTCCTGGCACATGCGTACGTAGGCGTCGCGGATCGCGGCGTCGAGGGCCTTCGGCAGCGGGGCGTCGATGACCCAGCCGCGGATCTCCTTGCCGGCCGCCGCGAGGGCGTCGACGTCCTCGACGTCCAGCGTGCCGAGCTTCGAGTAGATGCGATCGTGAAGGTGGTTCTCGGCGATGAATTCGCGGAACGCGTCGGCGGTGGTGGCGAAGCCGCCCGGCACCGAGACGCCCAGCTGGGCGAGGTTGCCGATCATTTCGCCGAGCGAGGCATTCTTGCCCCCCACCTG
>JAJTHD010000223.1 GCA_021297925.1 Lysobacteraceae bacterium | reverse complement strand
CTTCGCCGTCGGGTCCGTGTCTGCGAAGGCGACGCCCTCGATCGGGGCCTTCGCCCACATGAGGCCGGTCACCGCATCGGTCAAGGTGCCGTCGCCATGGTCGATGTAGGACGACGCGCGTCCACCGGATGCGGCGTCCTGCCCGGCCAGCGCCTGGCCCGGCGCCGGGCAGGGGATCGTTCGTCCGTCGATGTCATAGCAGCGGTCCTGCTGCGTGCCGACGATGGCATAGCGGGCCGGCCCCGCGGACGCCAGCACCGAGGCGGCGAGGAAGGCGAGGGGGCGAAGGACAGGGGCGCGCATGGCGGTCTCCAGAGGCCGAACCAGAGGATGCGCGCGGGCCAAGAAGGGTCGCGTCGCCTCGCCTCGCCGGCCCCGGCGCGGGTATCGCCCGCGCGGCGTGGCTCAGGGCTTGGCGACCGGCGCAGGCGCCGGGGCGGGCGGTGCCGGCAGGTCGGTCAGCGGCGGGCCGAAGCGGTACACGTCGGCACCGATCGCGTAGGCCAGCGGCCCATCCGGCGTGTGCAGGACGCGGATCTTGTTGACCACGCGGCCGAGGTCGACCGCCGTCCAGGTGGCCCCACCGTCGCGCGTCTCGAAGCCACCCTTGTTGGTGCCAACCCAGCCACGCTCGGCGTCGAGGAAGCCCACACCGAACGCGCGCACACCGGCATCGTCCACGAGGGGCATCTCCGTCCACGTGCGGCCGCCGTCGGTGGTCTTGGCGACGTAGCGCTGCGACCTTGCCGGGTCAGGGTCGTAGGACTGGATCGTCGCGTAGCCCACCTCGGGGGTCGGGAAGGCGCCTTTCCAGGTGATCTCGAAGCCGCGCGTCGAACGGTACACCGGCGTCCACGTCGCCCCGCCGTCCTCGGTGCGCAGGATGAGGGCGTTCGCCTGCTCGATGGCCGCGTCGGTCGCCGCGAACACGAGGCCACGCTGCGCATCGAAGAACTTCACGTCGACGATCATGCCGGCCTGGGCGGAGAGGTCGATCATCGACCACGTGGCGCCGCCGTCGAGGCTGCGCAGCAGGTGGGCCGGGCCGCCGACGCGACCGCCCACATGCACCACGGTGCGATGGCCCAGCTCGCCGGCGTTGATGAAGGGCTCGTGCACGATGTCGATGGCGCAGACGCCGCGCATCGCCAGCACCGTCGGGTCGTCGACCGGCGTCCACGTGCGTCCTCCGTCCGCCGTGCGATACAGCGGGCGGGTATCGGTGACGCCGGGGAAGTAGTCGGTGCCGATGTTCCCGGCGAAGCCGTGTTGCGCATCGATCATGCCCAGTGCGCGGAAGTAGGTGCCCGGCGTGTCGTGCACCTTGTCCCAGTGCCGGCCGCCGTCGCTCGTGCGGAAGATGCGACCCAGCCCGTTCGCGTAGAGGCCGTTCTCGGCGTCGACGAACACGATGTCGTCCTGTTTGCCGCGGTACGCCTCGGTCGGGAGTGCTTGCCAACGTGCGTCCACGCGGGTGGGCGAGGTCGCCGCAGGCGTTGCCTTGTCATTGGATGCAAGGGCGGGCAGCGTGGGTGCGAACAGGGCGAGGGCGAGGGCCAGCGGGGCGAGGCGCATCCGGGACGTTCCTTGGCGATCAGGCCACCATCCTGCTCACTCGGGGCTCGCGGCGCCCGTGCCTGATGCCCGTGTGACTTCCGGGACAGACAGGACGTTTGTGGAGGCGGGGCGCCGGTTCCTGCGCGATCCTGAGCACGGTCCACGAACGGTCTGCCGCCATGATGTCCCGCGTCTCTTCCGCTGCCTTGCTCCTTGTCGCGTTGATCCACCTGCTGCCGCTGCCCGGGGTCCTCGGCGGGGAGGTGCTGGTCCGGCTGTACGGCATTCCCGTCGACAACCCCGACCTCGCGCTGCTGCTGCGGCACCGCGCTGTGCTCTTCGGCCTGCTGGGCATCGGGATGATCGCGTCGGTGGCCTGGCCCGCGTGGCGCCCGGCGGCGTACTGTGCCGCCTTCGTCAGCGTGATCTCGTTCCTGGTGCTCGCGGCACTGGAGAATCCCGCCCAGCCGGCCATCCAACGCGTGGTGATCGCCGATGTCATCGCTCTCGTGCTGCTCGTGATCGGCGCGTGGGCCGAGTCGCAGGCCCGTCAGCCCCGCTGAGCCCCGTCCACCCAGTCGATGCGCAGCCCGCGCCCCAGCAGTGCGCTGGGCGCGAGGCCGAACTGCGTGCGGAAGGCCGTCGCCAGATGCGAGGGGCTTGCGAATCCGGCATCCAACGCGGCCTGCGTCAGCGTCGCACCCGCCTGCAGTCGCGCCATCACCGCTGCCATCCGCCGCCACAGGCGGTATCGGCGGAACGGCATCCCGACGGCGGCCGTGAACAGCGCCTGCGTGCGCGATCGCGACAGCCCCAAGGCGCTCGACAGGGCGTCGACGGAAGGGAAGGCGTCCGGATCCTCGTCCATTCGCGCCAAGACGTCGGCGAGTCGTCGGTCCGGCCGGGGCAATGTCGGCAGCCCCAGCGCCGAGCAGAAGTCGTCCACCGTGCCGTGGCGGGCCAGCGCCCCCAACGCACCGACGGCTCCGTCCGGCAAGGCGTCGAGGTCCAACACGGCGAGGCTGCGGGCGTCGGCCGCTTGGGCATCGAGATACAGGAACACCATCGGCCCCGCAGCAACGAGGTGGTGCCATGTGCCCGGCGGAACCACGGCGATCCGATGGCCTGGGGCGTCGGGCCCGATCCGCGCCCTGCCGATGCCGAGGCGGAACGGGGCATCGACCGCGATCGCCAGGGTGGCCGTGGCGTTGCGGTGTGGCGCGAGGTCGAGCGCGGGGCCGATGTAGGCCACGCGGGTGCGTCCGATGCTGAGGCGGGGGCGCTCCAGAGGGGTGCCGGGCGCCTGCGTGGTGCGGGGTGGCGATGGCGCCATATCGCTGATTTACAATGGGAATTCTGCCGATTATTGGGCCTTGGGCCGCCGTCGTGGGAGGGTGTCGCTCCTCCCGTCATGCACGGATCCCATGAGACCGATGATCGCCACCGTACTGCTGCTTTTGCTTATCGTCGTGCCCGGGCTGTTGTGGATCGTGGCGCGGTCCCTGCCAGACACCACCCACCATGCCGCCGAACGGGTCCTGGACACCGACGTGGCCACGCTGCGCCGGGTGTTGGATGCCGTCGAGCACCAGCCGCGTTGGCGTCGGGACATCGCCCGCGTCGAGGTGTCCGGGAACGCTTGGACGGAGACCGATGCGCGGGGCCGGGTGCTGCGGTTCCGCTGGACCGAACAAACCGACGATCGCTATCGGTTGGTGTTCGAGGATGACCGCGGCCTTCAAGGCACGTGGACGGCGACATGGTCGCCGACCAACGGGGGTTTGCGCATCCGCGTGGAAGAGTCCATCACGCTGCGGCATCCTTGGTCGCGGCTGATGGCCCGCGCGTTCTTCGACCCCGACGCGTTCCTCGCGGCCTGGTTCGACGACCTTGAAGCGGAACTGTCCCGAAAGGCGACGACGAATGGCTGAACGCAACAAGAGCAAGCCCGTGTCGTGGAAGGCGCGCATCGCCAAGGCGAAGCCCGCCCACGTGGTGACCACCGAAGCCGACTTCGCCGGCATCCGCGCCGGCAGCCGGCTGCTCATCGCCAGCCCCGAGATTCTGGCGCGCTACCTGATGGCGATTCCCGCCGGGGAGACCCGCAACCTCGTTCGCCTGCGCAACGAATTGGCCCGACGTCATCGCGCCGACGCGACGTGCCCCGTGACCACGGCGATCTACCTGCGCGTGATCGCCGAGTCCGCGTGGGAGGACCTGTGCGCCGGCGCGCCACGCGACGCGGTGCCGCCGTTCTGGCGGGTCATCGACCCGGGCAGCCCGATCGCGAAACGCCTGAGCTTCGGCAGTGATGTCATCGAACGCGAGCGTGCGCTTGAGAGCACCGAGACCTGATCAGGGCGCCGTCTCACTCGACGCCCGCGCCCGCCATTCCCTCGGCGAACACCCCATCCGCTCGCGGAACGCGCGCGAGAACGCCGCCGCGCCCGAGAAGCCGAGCTGGTCCGCCACCACGCCGACGGGGCGCCCGGCGCGAAGCTCGGTGCAAGCGACGTCGATGCGCCACGCGCCGAGGTAGGCCGAGGGCGTGGTGCCCACCACGCGCGCGAAGGTCTCGGCAAAGGCGCTGCGCGACAGGCCGGCGACGGCGGCCATGCGCGCCAAGGGCCAGGCCTCGCCGGGGGCGCGGTGCAGCGCGGTCAGCAGCGGCGCAAGCCGCGGATGCGCGAGGCCGGCCATCAGCCCGGAGCGGCGCTCGTCCTCGCGACCTTCGGCCAGCAGTGCGCGAAGCACCTGCACCAGCACCACGTCGAACAATCGATCCAGCACCACGCGGCTGCCGCAGCGCGTGCGGTCGGCCTCGTCGAACAGCAGGTCCAGCGTCGGGCCCAAGCCCGGCACCGCGTCCACCGGCAGGACCACCGCGGCGGGCAGGGCGGCGGCCACCGGATGGCGATCGCCGCCGTCGAAGGCCAGCGTCGCGCAGACGAAATCCGCGCCGTCCTCCGGCGGGTTGATGAAGGCGTGCTCCACCGCGCGCGGATAAAACAGCAGCGCCGGGGCGGGCACGGTGCGCAGCGCGCCGTCCGGCCCGTGACGCACCTGCAGCTCGCCGCGCCGGAGCACGTGCAGGAAGGCGCGGCCCGGCTCCGACGCGAAGCGCGTCACCCCGCAGAGCGCGCCGGCATGGAACAGCGTGGCGCGCACGCGGAAGCGGTCGAGCAGGGGGCCCAGCCGGTCGAGGGCGGGCGGGGACGGTTCTGGATGCATTGCAAAGAAGTCGCGACGGAACGTGATCCATCGTCCTCCTGCCCCGGGGATGCTGGCAACACCCCGCGGCCTTGCCGGGCCCCTCCCCAACCTATTGGAGTGTTCCATGAGCCGACTTCCCCTTGACCGCACGGCCCTCCCGGTCGCCAGCCAGCCCACCCTCGATGCCATCCAACAGGCCTTCGGCACCGTGCCCGCCATGTTCCGCGCCGCCGCGAATGCCCCGGCCGCCCTGCAGAGCCTGTGGGGCTCGTTCGGCGCCCTGGGGGGCGGCCGCCTGCCGACCGCGCTGACCGAAACGGTCGCCGTCGCCATCGCCAACCGCAACGCCTGCCACTACTGCCTGGCCGCGCACGCTACGTGCCTACGGCTGGCGCGGCACGCCGAGCCTCACGCTGATCGATCGTCAGGGCTGCATCCGCTTCTCGCACTTCGGCGTTGTCGACGATCTCGTGTTGGGGGCCTGGATCGGGCGGCTGATGGCCGAACCGGCCGATGCCGACTGCGACGCCGAGGGCTGTCGCGTGCCCCGTGCCTCCTGAACCCCACACGCCGACGGAAAGCAAAGAAAAGAAGACGCTTCGCGGTCGCGCCTGCAGCGCGATGGTCAACCGTTCTTCAGCCTGCACCCAAGGTGGTCGCAGGTGTCCAAACACCTTATTGGAGAACTCCCGCCATGAACATCAAGCCCATCGCGCTAGCGCTCGTCGTTTCCTCGAGTCTGGCCGCCCAAGTGACGGTCGCGCATAGCGAACACACCAAGGGCATCAAGCCCGCGCCCGAGTCCGCCGTGCAAGCCGAGTTCGACATCGTGCATTCGAAGGTCACCACCGAGGGCAACGTCGCGGTGTTCCACATGGCGGTCTCCGGCCAGGCCGGCGACAAGAAGCCCACGGCCAGCGGAGCGCTGGGCGGCAGCCGCGTGTTCTCCTACGTCTGGCCGACGACGCTCGACAGTGCGCTGGTCGGCTTCGCGTCGAAGGCCGGGATCCTGGCGTTTGCCGTCACCGCGCATCCGGACTTCGACGACACGCCGCTTTTCGACGAGAACGGTGACGGAAACCTCGGGAACGACGGCAACGTCTGGCACTCCCACTGGGTGGTCCTCGCCCCGGACTCGACATGCGGCGAGAACGCCTTGAAGGTGGTGGACATCGAGGAGGGCACGACGCCGCGGCTGCCGAAAACTTGGCCCGGCTTGCCCATCCTCATCGACAGTCCGGGATGGAGTCCGGTGTTTGACGCCGACACTGTCGAGGTTCGCGTTCCGTTTGACGACATCGGAGCGGTGGAGGCCGCAAGCTTCGACGGCGTCACCGCCGCACTTCGCGTGAACGAGAGCGTGCATAACCCTCTGCTTTGCGTTGCCGACGTCTTCAAGATCGCTTCCGGTGACCTGTCGCTACCGGGCCGAGTCAACCAGTAAGGTAGACCTGCCGGCCCACGTGGCCTTGAACCTGTTCACCAAGGACCTGACACCGCCCCAACGAGGCCAGCATGCCGACCGCGCTCGCGCTCCGCCATGTCGCCTTCGAGGACCTCGGCCTGCTGGCCCCGTGGCTCACCGCCCGAGGCTGGCAGATCCAGACCCTCGACGTCGGCATCGACCCTCTCGACCCCGCGACGATCGATGCCGCGGACCTGCTCATCGTCCTCGGCGGACCGATCGGCGCCGAAGACGATGCGCGCTATCCCTTCCTTGCCGACGAGCGGGCGCTGATCCGCCGGCGGCTCGAGCAACGGCGTCCGCTGCTGGGCATCTGCCTCGGTGCGCAACTGATGGCCTCGGCGCTCGGTGCCCGCGTGCGGCCCATGCCGCACCCCGAGATCGGGCTCTTCATGCTCAACGTCCATGACGCCGCAGCGGGCACGCCGCTGTACGGCATGGACGGGTGCAACGTGCTGCATTGGCACGGTGATGCCTTCGACCCACCGACTGGCGCGGACATCCTCGCCAGCAGCTTGGGCTGCCGCACGCAGGCCTTCATGGTCGGCCGCCATGCGCTCGCGCTGCAGTTCCATCTCGAGGCCGACCCGGCGCGATTCATGGCCTGGCTGATCGGCCATGCCGGCGAGTTGTCCCGCGCCGGGCTGGACCCCCGCGCCCTGCACGCCGAGATGCAGGCCCATGCGAAGACGCTCGCCCGCGACCTCGACCACGTGATGTCGGCCTTCGTGGCCGGATGGGAGCACCCATCATGAGCCCCGCTCCCGAATGGCAGGCCGCCCGCGGGATGCGATGTCGAGCGTCACCGAACCAATGCTTCATCGGACGCACCCTTGAAGCGATGACCCGTCCTCGCCGAAAGTGGCAGCGTTGTTCAGGCGTTCGCTGAGGAGGTGGCATGCCATCGATCAAGCTACCTACGGGCTCCGTTCACTACACCGAGCATGGGCACGGTGTCCCGCTTGTTTTGCTCCACGCCAACCCGGGCGACGGCAAGGATTTTGAAGCCGTTGTTCCCGCGCTCTCAAAAACCTACCGCGTTCTCGCGCTTGACTGGCCGGGCTACGGTCAATCGGCTATTCCACAACAGCCTGAATGGGTTGGGGTGCTGTTCTTTTACCAAGTCCTGCGTGAGTTCCTGGCAGCGCTGGCATTGCCGCCCGCTTGCTTCATTGGAAACTCCCTTGGCGGCAATGCCGCTGCACGTCTCGCCGCAGAGTCACCCGAACTCGTCCGCGGCTTGGTGCTGGTTGCCCCGGGGGGATTCACGACCCCGAGTTTGGTTTCGCGCAACTTCTGCAAGCTGCAGGGCAGCCGGTTTTCTCTTTCGCCCCGTCGCTTTGCAAGTCTGTATCTCAAACACCGCACAGCCACGACACGGGCCATGCTGGAGCGCGCGTCGACAACACAGGCCGAAGCACCACGGATCATGCTCAATCGTGCCGTCTGGCGTGGCTTCGCCACGCCGGACAACGACCTTCGAACCGTTGCGTCGAAGATCAAGGCTCCCACGTTGCTGCTCTTCGGCAAACACGATCCCGTGATTCCAGCCGGAAAAGACGGAAGGGTGGCGGCGCGATGCATACCTTCAGCGCAGTTCAAAGCTCTGCCATGTGGCCACGCGTCATTTGCGGAGGTGCCAGAGCTGTTTCTGGAAGAAGTACAGCCATTCTTGGCGGCATGTAGCGCCTGACCATTCATTCAAACCGACGCCGCATCGTAAGCCCCTCAACGGAATCCGAATCGACCGGCGGGCAACAGCACCACGATCACGGCGAGCAAGGCCGCCATGCCGTGCCCGATGACCGTCGACGTTGGCGCGCTGGATGCCTGGAACACCGCGACACCGTTCAAGGCGAGATAGGCCGACAGCACGAAGAGCAGTTCGCCGCTGCGCGCGTTCCCGGTCAACCGCGCCAGCGCGAAACCGATGGCCACGACACTGGCGACACAGGCTGAGACCGCGAGCGGTGCGCGCAGGAGGCTGGGCGTCGACATGGCGAGCCCCAGCAGAAGCCCCGCGCCGAGGCGCGCGATGACCAAGTGGAAGGGGATGTCGATCCCCGCGGCGATCAAATCCTGCGTACCCGCCTCCCGGTCACGCACCATCGCATGCGCCACGTAGGGCAGGGTGAGGCCCAAGGCCAGCAACCATGCCACGAGGCGACCCTCCGGCGGGGCCGCGGCCTGCGCCACCAGCGCTCCGAGGGCGAAGATCCACCACCAGGCCCCGCGCGGTCGCAGTGCGAGGCGCAATTCCGCGGCCACCAGTCGGCCACCGGGCAGGGCATGCAGCGGGCGGAGCAGGGGGTCGAGCGCATGCAGCCGGAAGCCCGGCTGCGTCGTCGCGTCGTGGCGCTGTCGCGGGCGCGCAGCGGCGGCGTCGAGCCACGGCGTGGCGGCCAGCACGGCACCGAAGGCCAATGCAAGCAAGGCGAGTCGTGACGACCACCAGAGCGCGCTCGGCGACCAGGTGTCCCAGGTGAAGCGCGCCCTCGGATCGTCCGTGCCGTTGCCGCCGATGGTGAACTGGTCGGATGCCAGATCCGGGCGCTGCTCGGCCAGCACCGGCTGGATATCGGTGCGCAACACCGACAGGCCCGGGACGTCGATGGTCACGGCCGCGAAGCCGGGCGCTGCGCCGTTCGGATCGCTCGCCTCGCCGGCCAGGGCTCCCGCCACGAGCAATCCGAGCCACACGAAGAAATACAGGACGTTGCCCAAGGTCGATCGCAAACCGCGGACGAGGTCGAACCAGACCGCGAAGGCGGCGGCGATCGCGAGGGCGGGCAGGGTGATCAGCAGCAGCGGTTGCACCAGCTCGAACGGCCGGAATTCGCCGACCTCGCCCCGGACGTACTGACCGACGGCGCCCGTCAGCGTCATGGCGACGAGAAACAGACCGAACACGGCCAGCATCCCGAGGAACCTCGCCAGTAGATATCCCGCCCGCGTCATCGGCGTCGCCATCAGCAGTTCGATGCTGCGGCTGTCGATGTCATGGGCGATGCTGCCGCGCACGGCATAGAAGCCCACCAAGGTGATCAGCATCGAACCGCCCAGTGCCAGCGTCATGCCGATCCAAGCGCTCGAGTAGAAGGCGCGGGCGTCCCCGACGGTCACGCGCATGCCCGCGTGATCGCCCGCAGCCGGCAAGCAGAACCACGCACCCACCACCAGCATGGCGCAAAGCCACCAGAATCGCGGCTCGCGGGTTCGCCTGCGCAGGTCGGCCACCACCATGGCGGAAAGGCGGTGCAGGGCGTCCATCACGCGCGATCCGCCAGGTGCAGGCAAGCAAGATAGGCGTCCTCCAGGGTCGGCTCGACGGACTGCGCCCCGGGCATTGGCGGATGACGCGCGATGGCATGCACGCGCAACCCGCCGGACACGCGTCCGACGTGGCTCACGGGGTGCCGCTCCCGAAGTGTCGCCAGTTCATTCTCCGGCATCTCGCAGGCCCAGACCTGGCCGGCCGCGGCGGCCATCAGGTCGCCGGGCGTTCCATTCGCGATCAGGCGGCCCTCGCGCATCACCACGATCCGGTCCGCGCTGGAATCCACGTCGGACACGATATGCGTCGAGAGCAGAACGAGGCGCTCGCGCGCGAGCCCGGCGATCAACTGGCGGAACCGCAGGCGCTCCTCCGGGTCCAGCCCCACCGTCGGTTCGTCCACGACGATCAACGACGGGTCGTTGAGCAGGGCCTGCGCGATGCCGACGCGCTGCCGCATCCCGCCGGAGAAGTCGCCGAGCCGGCGGTCCGCGGCGTGGGCCAGGCCGACCTCGCCGAGCACGCGTTCGACGGCGTTGGCAGTCTCGCGTGACGGGAGTCCTTTCACTGCTGCCATGTACTCGAGGAACTCCCGGGCACTCAGCGTGGGATAGACGCCGAAGGACTGCGGCAGGTAACCCAGCGTTCGCCGCAAGGAAGCGGGATCGCGCGCGATATCGACCCCATTCCAGAGGATCCGGCCTCCCGAGGGCCGGGCGAGCGTGGCCAGAAGGCGCATGAGGGTCGACTTGCCGGCACCGTTGGGTCCCAGCAGGCCCAGGATCCCGGGGCCTTGCAGCAGGTCGATGCCGTGCAGCGTCGGCGGCTTGCGGCCGTAGCGGAACTGCACACGGTCGAGATTCAAGGCCACGGTCATTGGTTGGAGCTCCGTTGGCAGGCAGGCCCCAGTGTCGCGTATCGTCCAAGCTCGTCGCATGTGCCATCCGAGGCCGTGACTTCCGAGGCAGCGGCGCAAGCTTCCGCCAGAGGCCGACCGTCGACGGTGCGGCCATTTCGTGCACTACTGTCTGGGTGAGTCCGCGCCGAACCACCGCCACCCGCAACCTCGCCGCCGCCCGTGGCGCGCTCCAGATCGGCGTGGCCGGCACCGTCGCCGCCGCCACGCTGGCGGAAGCCGTGCACATGGCGGTGCTGTCGACCACCCCATGGGCGATCGGCCGCCCCCTGGCGCGGTCCATCTACGCGAGTGTCCGCGGCGTCGCGGGCCTTGCAGGGCAGGGCGGCGATCGTCTGCTGTCCCTACTGGCGCCTCGCCTCGGGTCGGGCACCCGTCGACGCCTTTCGCCGCCCGTGCCGTTGGGCGTCCAAGCCGCGCTCAATGGGGTCCTCGGCGACCGGCTCGATCGGGTGGCCCCGACGACGGTGCTGCCCATGCGCCTCCATCCGCACCGCTCGGCGCGCGTGGCGCGTCGAACGGCCGCAGCGGGTGACGTGGTGTTCGTCCATGGCCTGTGCATGCACGATCGCCATTGGCAGGACGAAGCGGCGGACGCGGTCGATCTCGGTCGCGCACTCTCGATGGCCCACGAGCTACGACCGCTTTACGCGCGATACAACTCCGGCGGGGCGATCGAAGAGAACGGTCGCCGTCTGGCAAAGATCCTGGAGCGTCGCGAGTTACGGCCCGCCAGTACCGACCGGCCACTGCATCTGGTCGCCCACAGCCTGGGGGGGCTGGTCGTTCGTAGCGCCATCGCCGCGGGTGTCGAGCATGGGCACCGCTGGCCGCAACGCCTCGGGCATGTGGTTTGCCTGGGGACGCCGCACGAGGGGGCTCCCTTGGAGCGGCTTGGCGCATCGATCGAGACGCTGCTTGCGCTCCACCGGTTCTCCGCGCCTTGGGCGATGCTGGGCCGCCTTCGCAGCATCGCGATTCGCCAGCTCGGGGACGCCGCCGTGCCGTCATGGCCATCGTCGCTCGACGGCGTGCATGTGCATCCGGAGGTGGCTGAGCACGTGCGGCGGATCCTTGCAGGGTGCTAGGTGTTGCCTTGTTCGCGCCGACATAATATTCATTATGCGAACATTCTACCGGAGGCCTCGTTGGGCCAATCTGTTCACTCGGCGCGCTGCGCGATCGCCCCGCCTCGCTCACATCGACACCTCTCGCGCCGCGCGGAACTCGTTGGGCGGACGGCCCATCAGCCGCTTGAACGCGCGAGCGAAAGCTGACGCGTTGTCGTAGCCCACGGCCAACGCGATATTGGCCACGCTGTCGTCCGTGTCGCGCAGACGTTGCGCAGCCAGCGGAAGTCGCCACCACAGCAGGTAGTCCGCCGGCGTCTGCCCAAGGCAAGCCTGGAAGCGCTCGAAGAACGCCGTGCGCGACAGGTGCGCGAGGCGCGCCAGTTCGTTCAATGTCCATCGGCGGTCAGGTTGTTCGTGCATCGCGGTCAGCGCGTCGACAAGGCGCGGATCCGATGCCGCTGCAAGCCAGCCGGTCGCAGGACGGGCATCGAGCAATGCTTCGCGCAGGGTCTGGATGAACAGGATCTCTGCGGCACGCCGCAGCACGGCCGATGAGACGCCGCCCTGCTGCGCCGTCTCGACCTGCGCCAACGAGAGCACGGGCCCCACCCGCTCCCGTGCGACCGTGCCGTTGCGCAACACCATGAGCGCGGGCAGGCCTGCCACGATGGCATGCGCCGTTCGCGACTCGGCGACGAAGCTGGCCGTAAGTAGCCGCACGTTCGCTCCGCCGCCGCCGTGGGTGAGCGTGGTCGCACGTCGATCACGCTGGTCGAGTCCG
>JAJTHD010000113.1 GCA_021297925.1 Lysobacteraceae bacterium | reverse complement strand
GCTGCAATGGCTGTTCTTCGAGCAGTACAGCCACGAGCCCTATGTCGCCGTGGCCCGCTTCATCGCGAAGTTCCTGCCCGCCGACCATCCGCGACGCGCCGACCTGCCGCGCCTGCGCGAGAAGTCGCGCGAAGCCCTCGGCGTGATGGAGACGGCGCTGTCGAAGCGACCCTATCTCGCGAGCACCGGTTTTGGCATCGCCGACATCGCGCTGTTCGCCTATACCCACGACGCGCCCGCGGCCGGCATCGCGCTGGATGAGTTCCCCCACGTCGCCGCATGGCTCGAGCGCGTGCGCGCCCAGCCCGGCTTCGTTCCCCAGTAGTCCACACCCTTCGACGGTTCAAGGATGACCCCCGCATTCCGCCTCCTCCTGCTGCTCCTGATCGGCTTCCTGTCGGCGCCCTGTTTGGCGGAGACGGTCGATCCCGCCCGATCGCGCATCGACTTCGGCCCCGTCCCGTCCTGGGTGGAACAGCCGGAATGGCCGGATGGTGCCGAAGTGCCGGCCGCTTCCGGCCTTCGATATTTGCTCGTCGACGACCAGTGGAACGCCGAATTGCCGTCGCCGGTCAGCTATCGACGGCTGGTGCTCGAGATCGTCGACCGCGGTGGCCTGGAAGAGGGGGGCCGCTACTCGGTCGGTTTCCAGCCCGATTTCCACGCCGTCACCCTGCATGCCATCCGCCTTCGGCGTGACGGGCGCTGGCTCGACCGCACGCAGGCGTCGCGCATCGACATCCTGCGCACCGAGGACGATGCCGGCGTGGGCATCCTCGACGGCTGGCGCACGGCGAGCCTGCTGATTCCCGATGTGCGGGTCGGTGATGTCGTCGACTTCGCCTACAGCGTCTCCGGCACCAATCCGGTGTTCGGGGAACTGCGCAGCGCGGCGTTTTCCGCCGCGTACTCGCAGGGCGCCGCCATGCGCCTGGTGCGTGCCCTCGGCCCCGCGGCGACGCCGCTGCAGTGGCGCGTGACCGGCCCGACCGAGTACGCGATGACCACCTCGGTGTCCGGCGGCGTCGAGGCACGCCGCTTCGTCGCGCTCCCGATGCCCGCGGTGCAGAGCGAGGACGGGGCTCCGGACGGTTTCGACGGCTTCGGAGCGATCGCTTTCAGCAACGCCCGCGATTGGGGCGAGGTCGTGCGCTGGGCGCGCCCGCTGTTCGACGCCGGCGAGCGCGGCCCGCGCTATGCGGAGATGCTGGCGTCGTTGAGGGAGGGCGAGGGCGAGGACGCGATCCTCCATCGCGCGCTCGAGGTGGCCCAGCGCGACGTGCGCTACGTCAGCCTGTCGATCGGCCGCTCCTCGCATGCGCCGGCCAGCCCGGAGGCCACGCTGGAGCGCCGCTTCGGTGACTGCAAGGACAAGTCCCGCCTTCTCGTCAGCCTGCTGCGCGATGCGGGCGTGGCGGCGGAGCCGGTCTTCGTCGATACCGTCAAGCGCGGCCGCATCGGCGAGCGCCTGCCGGGCCCATCCGCGTTCGACCACGTGATCGTCCGTGCGCGCGTCGGCGGCGAATGGCGCTACGTCGATCCAACCCGCGACGTCGAAGTGGGCGGCAGCGCCGACCGTGCGCCGGCAGCCTTCGGCAGCGGCCTGCCGGTGGGCGACGGCGTGGCCGATCTGGTGGCGATCCCCGAGGCGGCGCCCGGGCTGGACGAAGTGCAGGTCGAGCAGGTGGTGGAGCGCGCGCCAGCCAAGGCGGTGGACCCGGATACCGTGCCTCACCTCGACATCGAGGTGGCCAGCACCTACCGCCGCGATGAGGCGAACCGCGTGCGGGCGCGTTTCGCTGCTGCCGGTGCCGAGGACGTGGGACGCGACTACCTCGAGTACATGCGGGGCATGTACCGCGACATCCGCAGCACCGAGGCCCCGGGCTTCATCGACGAGGCCGCGCGCAACCTCGTCAGGGTGACCGAGCGCTACCGCGCCCCGATGCAGCCAGAAGGCGATGGCGGAACCGGCCACGAGTTCAGCCTCCGGCTGTTCCAGATCGCGGACTGGCTGCCGGACAGTACGTTGCCCGAGCGCCGTTGGCCGATGGCCCTCGAAGGGCCGCGCAGCGGATCGCAGGACATCCGCATGACGCTCAAGGGGGGATGGGACATCACTCCCGAGCGGGAGGTCATCGAGAACGCCGCGTTCCGCTTCGAACGCGAGGTCGATGCCGAGGGCAACACCTTGCGGGTGCGCGGGCGCTGGCAGCGATTCGCCGATGAAATCGCCCCGGAGGACTACGTCGGCATCCGCGCCGACCTGGAGCGCGTCGATGCGCTGCTCGACTATTCCATCGTGACCGGTGCCGAGGCGCTCGCGGCGGCCTCGGTGCTCTGGCGCGACATCGTCTGGGTGGTGTTCGCCCTCGTGCTCGCCGTGGGCTCGCTGGCCGCGCTCTATGCGACGCGAGCCACCGGCTTTCCCGGCCAATTGCTGTTCGCCCCCTCGGCGGCCGGCGAGGCGCTTCGGGAGCGCCCGCGGCTTGCGCTCGGCCTGTTGACGCTCTTCGCGACGGCGGGCTTCCTGCTGCTCTTCGAGCGTCTCCCGGCGTACATGGCCGGTGTCGACGCGCCGGCCTCCCCCTGGTGGACCGCGCTGCCGGTCGACCTCGGCCTATGGCTGGCCGGTACCGTCGCAAGCTGGATCGCGCTGCGCGTGATTCGCGTGCCGGCGCCTTGGCGCCCGGTCATCGCCGCGGCGGTCTGGTCGTCGCTGCCGATGCTGCTGTTCTTCGGCGTCGGGCTTGTCGCCTTCGGGCCGGGATTGCCGATGCTGGCCGATGCGGTCGTGGACGGGCCTGCCGTCGTCCGCGTGAGCATGCAGGTGTTCGGCGTCGTCTTCGTGCTCACCGGCCTCGTCTGGTACCTCATCGTGCTGATCGCCAGCACCGCACGCGCCGCGGATTGCAGCGTCGGCCAGGTCATCGGGGCGTTCGTGCTGAGCGCGCCGGTCCTGCTCCTGCTGACGGCGGCCGCCGTGGCCGCGGGCTGGACCGCGGGCTAGCGAATCGGTGGGCGGTCGAGCGCATGGGCCGGAGACGGTCCGCGCCCCGACCACCAGAGGTGCCACGAGAACACCAGTCCGCAGGCGCCGAGTGCCGTGTAGAACCACATGCCCGGCGTGTAGCCGGCGGGGTTCTCCGGCGAGGCGCCGGCCCAGTCGTTGAGTGTGCCGATCACCACCGGCACCGCGGCCATGCCCACCTGCTGGCAGAAGGTCATCATCGCGTAGGCGGAGCCGAGCCGTTCCTCGTCGACGAGTTGCGCGACGGAGGGCCAGAGCACGGCGGGGATCAGCGAGAACACCAGCCCGAACAGACCGATGCAGACCAGCAGGGTCATGGGCACTTCGGTGCCGCCCGGCAGGCCGACCAGCGGCCCCGGTGGCAGGTAGGTCACCGCGAGGAACAGCGGCAGCATCAGCAGCGAGCCGGCCGCCATGAACAGCGAGCGCTTTCCGACGCGGTCGACGATCAGGCCGAAGATCGGCGTGGCGACGATGGCCGCCATCGGCAGCAGGCTCGAGAGCGCGCCGGCGCTCTCGCGATCGAGGCCGTGCGCCTGCTGGAAGTAGTTGATGGCGAAGCCGCGGAAGGGGAACACCGTGGCGTAGAACACCACGCACAGCGCGACGATGGTCCAGTACGTGCGCGGGAAGCGGAAGATCTGCGAGAGCTTCAGCTCGTCCGGTGGCGCGCGCTCGCCAAGGTGGGCGCGGCCTTCGACCCGCCGCTCGTGCATCCAGTACAGCATCGCCGCGGCCACCGCGACGCCGCCGATGGCTGTCGCCAGCCACAGCGGGTCCTGCCAATTCGAGTACAGCGGTGCCGCAAAGCCGGTCGACCAGTCGGCCGAGGCCGAACCCAGCCGCGAGATCGACAGGTTCAGCCCGAAGGCGAAGCTGAGCTCGCTGCCCTTGAACCAGCGGGCGAGCACCGTTGTCGCGGCGACGATCATCGGTTCCGCGCCCAGGCCGAGGAGGAAACGCCCCGCGACGATGGTTTCGAAATCGGGCCCCAGCGCCGTCATCGCCGCGGCGATCACGCAGACCACCGCGAACACCACGAGGGCCAGCCGGGTGCCGAACCGGTCGATGAACCAGCCGCCGGCGAGCAGGACCAGCAGGGCGGCGATGCTGTAGGCGGTGTACAGCCAGCCCACCTGGCTGTGGCTGAAGCCCAGCTGCGAGCGCATCAGGTCGACCACCGGGCCGAGCGCGTCGTAGAGGTAGTAGTTGCCGAACATCGCCAGGCTGACCAGCACCAGCGCGGTCCAGCGCTGCAGGGGCGAAGGCGGGGGCAGGGCAGTCGGGCTCATCCGGGGCGTCTCCAAGGCTCGCGGCACCCTAGCCGAAGCCCCGCCGCGCGGGAACGGTCGCCGCGCCGCATGATCACGCAGCGCCTACAATGGCCGTTTTCCCGATTCCGCCCCCGCCATGTCCGCCGTTTACGCCCCCGCCATCCCGCGCCCGGTTCCCGCCCGCCACCGTGGCCTCAATCGCGCCGAGATCTGCGACCAGAATTTCAGCGATTTCGTGAAGGCTTGGGACGGCCCGGTCCATGCGGCGCCGCCGGCGGACGCTCCGGTGCTGCACGGCGCCACGCTCACCGCGACCGATTTCCTGCACCTCTTTGAGTCGCAGCTGATCAGCCGCCACCTCGACCTGATGGCCCGCGTGCTGCGCGTGCAGAACAAGGTCTTCTACACCATCGGCTCCAGTGGCCACGAAGGCAACGCGATGGTCGCGCGTGCCACGCGCCACACCGATCCGGCCTTCCTGCACTACCGCTCGGGCGGCTTCATGGCCGAACGCTTCCGCAAGCTGCCGGGCATGGACCCGATCATGGACTCGGCGCTGAGCTTCGCGGCCAGCAAGGACGATCCGGCCTCGGGCGGCCGCCACAAGGTTTGGGGTTCGAAACCGCTGTGGGTGCTGCCGCAGACCTCGACGATCGCCTCGCACCTGCCGAAAGCGCTCGGCACGGCCGTCGCCATCGAACAGGCCCGCCGCATCGGCCACGCGCTGCCGATCCCGGAGGATTCGATCGCGATCTGCTCGTTCGGCGACGCCAGCAGCAACCACGCCACGGCGCAGACGGCCTTCAACGCCGCCGCGTGGACGGCGCACCAGAAGCTCCCCGCGCCGGTGCTCTACGTCTGCGAGGACAACGGCATCGGCATCTCGGTGAAGACGCCCACGGGTTGGGTCGCCGAGCGTTACCGCAACATGCACGGCCTCGACTACTTCTTCGCCGATGGCCTCGACCTCGCCGCTGGCTACGGGCAGGTCGCCGCCGCGGTCGAGCACTGCCGCCGCACGCGCCGCCCGACCTTCCTGCACCTGAAGACCACGCGGATCATGGGCCACGCCGGCACCGACTTCGAGATCGAGTGGCGCTCGATCGACGAACTCGTGCAGGTGGAGGCGAGCGACCCGCTGCTGCGCTCCGCCGAAATCGCGCTGATGTCCGGCCTGATGTCGAAGGACCAGTTGCTCGCGTACTACGAGTCCT
>JAJTHD010000130.1 GCA_021297925.1 Lysobacteraceae bacterium | reverse complement strand
TGGTTGTTCGGGCCGGCATCGTCGCGGTGGGTCGTGCAGACGAAGGTCAGGTGCTCGACGCGGGCCACGTCGCCGGGGTGCGAGCGGTGCAGCGTGCAGCCCGGATGCGTCTCGGCGTTCAGGCGGTGCAGCGTGCCGTCGGCCAGCATCCGCTCGGTCAGCATCGCGTTTTCGGCATCCGAACCGTCGCACCAGTGGATGCGGTCGGGCCGGGTCAGCTGGGCGACGGACGCGACCCAGTCGTTCAACGCCGCAAGACGGCTGCTCATCGGTGGCACTCCGGAAGGGGAAGACGGGCCAGCCGGAACCCCTCGCAGGGGCGGCGCTCAGCGCCGCGCGGCCGCGATCCGGCTCAATGCATACGTATTCTAACCCGCCCGGCGCCCCCAAGGCGTCAAAGCCCCGGACCGGCCGTCAGGGGATCAGGGCGCCCATCACGTGGTTGACGTAGGCCTCGAACTCGTCGTGGTGCAGGCGCGGCTGGCCCAACTGCAGGCTGAGCTGGAGGAAGCCCACGTAGGCCGCGTAGGTCAGACGGGCCCGGTTGATGGCCTCGAGGCGAGGCAGCCCGGCCTGCCGGAAGCTGGCGGCCAGGTAGTCCATGCGCCGCTGCGACACCCGGGCCAGCACCGGGCGGACGACAGGGTGGTCGAGCGCCTTGAGCAATTCGCTGTAGATCTTGTGCGGGCGCAGTTCGTGAGCGACCAACTGGAAGAGGTTCCGCAACCGCTCACGGGGGTCCGGGAAGGCCTCGAGCTTGCCGAACACGGTCTCCTGTTCCATCGCCTCCCACTGGTCCAGCGCGGCGGCGAGCAGGGCCTCCCGCGAGGGGAAATGCCAGTAGAAGCTGCCCTTGGTGACGCCAAGCCGGCGTGCCAGCGGCTCGACCGCGACCGCGGCCACGCCCTCTTCGGCGATCACGTCGAGGGCGGCGTTCGCCCAATCGAGGGCGGACAGTCGATTGGGGCGCTCGTTCTTTGCGACGGAGGCGGCGGAGGCGGCGGGCATGCGGGCAAGGGTCGGAGGTCGGACGGCGGCCAAGGAGGCCCCGGCGAGGGCCGGATGATCGACACAATACTGTGTGCATCGCGCTTTCACCATACGCAGACGTATTGACAGCGCCGGAAACGCCTCGCCATACTCATCCGTATGGTTGAACTGCCGCCCCTGCCGCCCCCCCTTGCTTCGTTCGACTGGACGGGTGCGGACGGCGTGCGCTTGGCCGCGAGTGCCTCGGGTCCGCTCGGCGATACGCCCGCGGTGCTGTTCGCCCACGGCTTCGGACAGACCCGGCACGCCTGGGCCCGCAGCATGCAGGCCCTGGCGCGCGAGGGAATCGCCAGCGCGGCGTGGGACCTCCGGGGCCATGGCCAGTCCGGTCGCAATCCGGGGGGCCACGCCTACGAGGTCGAACAGTTCATCCAAGATGCCCTGGCGATCCGGGCCACGCTCGCCACCCCGCCAATCCTCGTCGGCGCGTCGATGGGGGGCCTCATCGCCCTCGCCGCACAGGCCCGGGGCGCCCGCTTCGCCGGCCTCGTGCTGGTGGACGTGACGCCGCGCTGGGAACTCGGCGGGATGCAGCGCATCCTCGCCTTCATGGGTGCGCACGCCGACGGCTTCGACGACTACGAGCACGCCGCGAACGAAATCGCGGCCTACCTGCCGCACCGGCGGGAACGCAAATCGGCGTCCGACCTCGCCCACCTGCTGGTGCGTGCGGACGACGGACGACTGCGCTGGCACTGGGACCCGCGCCTGCTGCGCGACCTCGCCGACAGCGCCAAGCATCAGGATGAACTGGCGGAAGCGGCCCGTGCGGTCGATGTGCCGATCCTCCTGATCAGTGGCGGACGCAGCGACCTCGTCTCCGACGAGACCATCGCCCATTTCCGCTCGCTGGTGCCGCACGCCTCGCACGTGCGGCTGCCGGACGCCACCCACATGGTGGCCGGCGACGACAACGACGCCTTCACGCGCGTCGTTCTCGACTTCGTTTCGTCCCGCGGCGACGCGGGCCCCACCCTCGGACCCCTGCGCGGAGCCCAGCCATGAGTGCCCTCCTCCCTTTCCTTGTCCTGCTGCTCGCGGTGGCCATCGCGGCCTACCATCGCTGGTCGCTTGCGGTGTTCACCGCGATCGCCGGCGCCGGGCTTGTCGGCGTCGGCCTGACGGGCCTCGCGCCGGTCGCCACTTGGGTCGCCGCCGGCCTGCTGGCCGTCGTCGCGCTGCCGCTACTGCTGACGCCGATCCGCCAGAACCTGATCACGGCGCCGCTGCTCAAGTTCTACACGAAGATCCTGCCGCCGCTCTCCGACACCGAGAAGACGGCGCTGGAAGCGGGCACCGTCGGCTTCGAGGGCGAATTGTTCTCTGGCGCGCCGAAGTGGGGCCAGCTGCTCTCGCAGCCGAAGCCCACGCTCACCGCCGAGGAGCAAGCCTTCCTGGATGGCCCGGTCGAAGAGGTTTGCAAGATGACCAACGACTGGGAAACCACCCACGTGCATGCGGACCTCGAGCCGCAGGTATGGGAGTACCTGAAGAAGAACAAGTTCTTCGGGATGATCATCCCTAAGGAGTACGGCGGCCTCGGCTTCTCGGCGCTGGCCCACCACAAGGTCATCCAGAAGCTGGCCTCGATCTCGGCCACGCTGAGCTCGACCGTCGGCGTGCCGAACTCGCTCGGCCCGGCGGAACTGCTGCTGCACTACGGC
>JAJTHD010000096.1 GCA_021297925.1 Lysobacteraceae bacterium | reverse complement strand
GGCAGGGCGAGGCCGGCGCGGGCCTGTCGCCGCGCCTGGATCTCCAGCAGTTCGGCGGCGACGTCGCGCACCTTGTCGGCGGCGCGCTTGCGGGCCTTCTCCCAGGCCTCGCCACCGAGGCTGTGCAGTGGGGCGTGTTCCGTCGAAGCGCCTGAATAGCGCGACACGCGCTCGAGCTGCGAGACCGGCACGTAGAGCTTGTCGCCCTTGGCGTACTCGATGACGAGGTATTCGCCCGCCACGCCGCCGGCTTCCAGCACTTCGAGGCCGCGGTAGCGGCCGACGCCGTGTTCCTCATGGACGATCGGCGAGCCGACGGCGATCTCGGACAGGTCCTTGATGATCGCGTCTGGGTCGCGCACCCCGCGCCGCGTGCGACGGCGCGACTGCTTGGCCTTCTCGGGGAACAGCTGGCGTTCGGTGAGCACCGCGATCGCGGGGTCGGTGAGCGCGAAGCCGGCATCGAGCGGCACGACGCCGATGGCGTAACGATGCTCGCTCTCGAGAAAAGCGGCCCAGTCGGCGACGGTGGGCGGCTTCAGGTCGGCGGCGGCCAGCACGTCGATCAGCGCTTCGCGGCGCCCCGGCGAATCGGCCGCGATCAGCACGCGCCCCGGATAGCTGGACAGGAACGCCCGGAGCGCGGCGGCTGGCGCTTCGCCTTTCGCGGCGAGCGGCAGGCTCGGGGCGGGCTGGGCGTCGAAGGCGAGGCCCTTCTCGAAGCGCGGATGCTCCGGAGGCACCTGCTCGATCCGCAGGTGGCGGTTCAATCCGGCCCGCAGTTCATCGAGCCGCAGCCACAGGTCCTCCGGCGGCAGCACGGGCCGCTCGATGTCATGGCGACGCTGTTCCCAGCGCTGCGCGCACTGGACGAGCTGCTGCTCCGCGGCCTGCTCCCAGCCGGCGTCGAGCACCACCAGCGCATCCGCCGGCACGTGCTCGAACAGGCTCGCCGTCTTTTCGAAGAACAGCGGCAGGTAGTACTCGATGCCGGCCGGCGCTACGCCTTCCTTCAGGTCCTGCACCAGCGGGCAGCGCCGCAGGTTGACGTCGAAGCGGTCCAGCATCGCCTCGCGGGCGCGCTTGCACGAGGCCTCGTCGAGCGGGAACTCGCGCGCCGGCAGCAGTTCGATGGCGTCGATGGGGTGCATCGAGCGCTGCGTTTCCGGGTCGAAGCTGCGCAGCGAGTCGACGGTGTCGTCGAAGAGCTCGATGCGGTAGGGCTCGGCGGCGCCCGTAGGGAACAGGTCGAGCAGCGCGCCGCGCACGCTGAAATCGCCGGGGTCGTTCACCTGCGGCACGTGGCGGTAGCCGGCGGCCTGCAGGCGGCGCTTCTCGGCATCGAGGTCGAGCTTCTGGCCCTTCTTGAGGTCCAGCACGTTGCCGGCCACCCACTCCGGCGGTGCGAGCCTCTGGAGGAGGGTCGATACCGGCACCACGAGTACGCCGCGCTTGAGCGACGGCAGTCGGTAAAGCGCCGCGACACGTTCGGAAATGATGTCCGGGTGCGGCGAGAACAGGTCGTAGGGCAGGGTTTCCCAGTCCGGGAAGTGGAGCACCGGCAGGCCGCGGGCCAGGGCCTTGAGGTCGGCCTCGAGCCGCAGCGCGGCGGCCGTGTCGCGCGCCACGGCCACCACGAGGCCGTCGTGGCGGCGGGCGCGTTCGATGATGGCGAGCGCGGCGGCGGTCGGGTTGACGGGGAGGCGCCAGTCGGCGCGCTGCTGGCCGCGGGCCGGGAGCGGTGCGGCGGGGAGGGCGAGGTGCGTCATGAGGCCGCGGAGTGTAGCGCGGGGGGCTCAGCCGTCGCGTCGCCACTCGACGCGAACCAGCCCCGGGTCCCCGGCCGGGCGGCGACGGAACCCCAGGGCGTCGCAGAGCGCCAGCATCGTCGAGTTTTCCAGGAGCACGTCGCCGTAGACCGCTTCGAGCCGCTTGAGGCGCACCCAGCGCAGCAGTTCCCGCATCAGCAGGGTGCCGATGCCCTGGTGGGCCAGGAAGCGGGTCACGAGGATCGCGAACTCCGCCCGGCGACCGCTCTCGTCGATCGCGGCCCGGACCACAGCTCCGATCAGGGCGTCCCCGGGCGGCTCCGGCTCGGCGACCACCAGCGCCCATTCGCGGCGGCGGTCGAGGTGCGTGAGCCGCTTGGCCATCGCCGGGGTCATCTCGGTGATGGGGTGAAGGAAGCGGAGCCGCCGCTCTTCCGGGGTCAGCAGGGAGAAGGCGCCGCGAAGCGGTTCCGCGTCGCGGGGATCAATGGGGCGCAGCTGGACCGTCCGGCCATCCTCGAGGGTCCAGAGTTCGCTCCACGGCGAAGGCAGGCGGCGGCGATGGATCATGGAGCCAGCATGCCCGCTCGACGTGAACGGGGATGTCGTGGCCGTCAATCCCGGATTGACAATGTAATAGCGCGCTATTACATTTCATGCCCATGAAGCGCCGCACCTCCCTCATCGCCGACACGCTGGCCTCCCCCCGGCCGGTGGACGCGCGTCTGGACGCCCTGGTCGAGGCCCTGGCATCCCTTCGCGGGCGGGACGAGGTGCGGCGCTTCCTCATCGACCTCTGCACGCCCGCAGAACTCGAGGCCATGGCCGACCGCTGGGCCGTCGTTCCCGAACTCGCCCGCGGCCGGGCCTACCGCGACATCCATGACGCCACCGGCGTCAGCGTCACGACCATCGGCCGCGTCGCCCGCTGCCTCGCCCTCGGGGCGGGGGGCTACCGTGCGGCCGCCGAGCATCTGGGCCACCTGGTCCCGGGCGCCGACCTGCCGTCGAACGACGCGCACTGACCGTTCCACCCCCTTTCAACTTCCGGAGCCCGCACCATGCGGACCCACGACCGCCTTCGAATCGCCATCCAGAAATCCGGCCGCCTCTCGGACCCCGCCCGCGACCTGCTCGCGCGCGCGGGCTTGAGCTTCCGCGAGAGCCGCGACCGCCTGTTCTGCTATGGCGAATCGCTGCCCATCGACCTGCTCCTCGTCCGCGACGACGACATCCCCGACCTGATCGCCGAGGGCGTCTGCGATCTCGGCATCGTCGGCCTGAACGT
>JAJTHD010000278.1 GCA_021297925.1 Lysobacteraceae bacterium | reverse complement strand
GTGGCGGTCGGCAATTCGCCGATCTGCACCCAGAGCCTCGAGTCGGGTCGCCCGTTCACTTATTCGGTGCAAACCGCCCGTCCGGGCCGCGTGCTGGATGACGGCATCGCGCGCTGGGAGCTCGAGAACCTCGGCCTGTTCCTGCAGGACACCTGGGCGGTCAACTACAACCTGACCGTGGTCGCCGGCTTCCGCCTGGACCGCACCGGCATGCCCGGCAGTCCGTTGTTCAATAGCGCCGCGGCCGCCGCGCCGGGTCCGCTGGTCGTGACCTCGGGCCGTCCCCGTGCCACGGGTGGTTTCGGCCTGAACAACAGCTCGACCCTCGACGGCGAGCTGCTGTGGCAGCCGCGCGTCGGCTTCAACTACACCTTCGACGGCGAGCGCCAGACGCAGCTCCGCGGCGGCTTCGGCCTGTTCCAGGGCTCGGCGGCCAACGTGTGGCTGAGCAACCCGTACTCCAATACGGGCATCGCGACGCAGACGATCGGCTGCGGCATCTCGGGCTTCTCGGCCTGTGCGACCACGGGGCCGGGCATCTTCACGCCGGACATCGCCAACCAGCCGACCACCTTCGCAGGCACGTTGCCCGCCTCGAACGTCGACTTCCTCGACGAGAACCTCGACCAGCCGTCGGTGTGGAAGGCCAACCTGGCCCTCGAGCACGAGCTGCCGTGGTGGGGCGCCATCCTCTCGACCGAGCTCGTGCTCACCCAGGTCGAGGACGGCATCTACTACCAGCACCTGAACCTCGGCACGGCGACACGCACGGGCACCGATGGCCGCGCGCTGTTCTGGAGCCCGGGTGGTTACAATACCGCCTGCTGGGGCAGCAACGGCGGCGTTGTCACGGCCGCCCCGTGCACGGGCATCAACGGCGTGATCTCGCGCTTCCAGAACAACGCCGCGTTCAACAACGTGCTCATCGCCCGCCCGACCTCGAAGGGTGGCGGCGAGAACTTCACGATCGCCCTCAGCCGTCCGCGCCAGAACGACGCTTGGTCGTGGTCGGTGGCGTACAGCTATACCGACGCGACTGAAGTCAGCCCGCTGACATCGTCGGTTGCCAACTCGAACTGGGTGAACAACAACACGTTCAACCCGAATGAGGAAGTCGAGGCCCGCGCGAACTACGTGATCCGTGACCGCCTGATCGGCTCGCTCAGCTACCGTCACTTCTTCTTCGACGGCTACGCGACCGACATCGGCTTGTTCTACGAAGGCCGCAAGGGCAAGCCGTTCAGCTGGACCTACATCAACGACATCAACGGCGACGGTGTCGGCGGCAATGACCTGATGTACATCCCGACCGCGCTGGGTTCGGGCGAGGTGGTGTTCCGCGGCGGTGCGGCCGAGGAGGCCCAGTTCTGGGCGATCGTCAACCAGTACGGCCTGAACCGCTACGCCGGCCGCGTGGTCGAGCGCAACGCCGACTTCGCCCCCTGGGTGAACAACCTCGACATGCGCATCAGCCAGCAGCTGCCGGGCTTCATGGACGGCCACAAGACCGAGCTGGTGTTCGACATCCTCAACGTCGGCAACCTGATCAACAAGGATTGGGGCCGCATCGAGGAGATTGGCTTCCCGCTCAACCGCAGCTTCGTGAACTACCTGGGCTTGGACAGCCAGGGCCGCTACATCTACGGCCTCGGCAGCGTGGAGCAGCCGTTCGTGCGCCAGGCCCGCGGCGAGTCGCAGTGGGCCGCCCAGGTGACGCTGCGCTACAGCTTCTGATCCCTCGATCGAAGCGTGTCCGAGGAACGGCCGGGGCGACCCGGCCGTTTCCTTTTGCCGAACCCTTCGCGCCGCGCTGGCCGAATGCCCTGCAGCCGGTGCTAGAGTCGGCGCCCCATGACGATGATCCATGAACTTTCCGAGCGAATGAGCGAGACCTACGCCCCCCTTCCCACGGTCAATGCCCGCGTCACCCCTCGCGGCGGCCTCGACATCCTCTCCCGCGCGGAGATCGCGCGCCTCACTGACGCCACGCAGGGCAGCCTGCGCGAGACCGTGCGCCGCTGCGCGCTCGCGGTGCTCACCGTCGGCTCCGATTCGGACGACCCGCGCGCCGCGTCGGCCCGGTACCCGGACTTCGACATCGAGGTCCAGCAGATGGACCGCGGCATCCGCCTTGAGCTCAGGAACGCCCCGGCCATCGCCTTCGTCGACGGCGAACTGATCCGCGGCGTGGGGGACCTGCTGTTCGCCGTCGTCCGCGACATCGCCTACACGGCGATCAAGGTGCAGAGCGGGCAGTTCGATTTCGGCAACTCGGAGGGCCTGACCTCGGCCGTGTTCGAGATCCTCCGCAACGCGCGCGTGATGCGTCCGCACCAGGACCCGAACCTCATCGTCTGCTGGGGCGGGCACTCGATCGGTCGCGAGGAGTACCTCTACACCAAGAAGGTGGGCTACGAGCTGGGCTTGCGCGGGCTGGACATCTGCACGGGCTGCGGCCCGGGCGCGATGAAGGGCCCGATGAAGGGCGCGACGATCGCCCACGCCAAGCAGCGCCAGCGCAGCCCGCGCTACATCGGCATGACCGAGCCGGGCATCATCGCGGCGGAGTCGCCGAACCCCATCGTCAACCAGCTGGTGATCATGCCGGACATCGAGAAGCGCCTCGAAGGCTTCGTCCGGCTGGGCCACGGCATCATCGTGTTCCCGGGCGGCGTCGGCACCGCCGAGGAAATCCTCTACCTGCTCGGCATCCTGCTGCACCCGGACAACGCCGGCGTGCCGTTCCCGCTCGTCTTCACCGGGCCGAAGGCGTCCGCCGCCTACTTCGAGCAGATCGACACGTTCATCCGGCTCACGCTCGGCGACGCGGCCGCGAAGCGCTACAAGATCATCGTGGAGGACCCGGTGGCCGTGGCCAAGGCGATGAAGGAGGGCATGAAGTCGGTCCGCGAGCATCGCATCGCGCAGCGTGACGCGTTCTTCTTCAACTGGACCCTCAAGATCCCCTTCGACTTCCAGCAGCCGTTCGAGCCCGACCACGCCGCCATGGCCGCCCTCGACCTCCGCTTCGGTCGCCCGGTCCACGCGCTCGCCGCCGACCTGCGCCGCGCGTTCTCGGGCATCGTCGCGGGCAACGTGAAGGAGCCCGGCATGCGGCGGATCGAGGAGCACGGCCCGTTCGAGATCCGCGGCGACGCGGGGATCATGGCGAGCCTCGATGCCCTGTTGAGGGCCTTCGTCGAGCAGCGTCGGATGAAGATGTCCGGGGAGTACAAACCCTGCTACCGGGTGGTGGCCTGACGCTCGTCCGCCGTCACCGACCGGTCGTCGGGCGCGGCGGGACAGGGCAGTGGGGCGCTGCTAGCGTGGACCCAGTGACATCCGGGATCTGCGCCATGCCCCACCGTTCCACCCGTCGTGCAGGCGGCTTCACGCTCATCGAGGTCATTGTGGCGATCGCCATCGCGGCCATCCTCGTGGGACTCGCGTTGCCGTCATTCAATGACGCACTGAATTCGAACAGGCTCGCCAACGCGAGCAACGAGCTCCTCGCGACGGTCGCGTTCGCGCGTTCCGAAGCCATCCGTGGCAATCGCGGCGCGGTGGTCTGCCCGAGTACCGATGGCCTGACGTGCTCGGGCGATTGGGCCGCCGGATGGATCATGTGGGCGGACAACAACGCCGACGGCATCCGCCAGACCTCCGGGGTCAATGCGGAGCCCGTGCTGCGCGCGCAGGCGGCGCTCTTCAATGTTTCCTCCACGGGCAGCAACGCGGCCATCCGTTTCTCCCCCCGCGGCGCCGTCACCGCGGGGGCCGGCGTGATCACCCTTCGCCCAACGGCCTGCCCCGCCGGCAGGCCGTTCCGACGCACCATCACCGTCATGGCCGGCGGCATGGCCCGGGTGCAGAGGCAGGACTGCACATGAGCACGCACGGAAACCCCGGACGCCATGGCCACCGCGATAGGGGCATGAGCCTGCTCGAGGTCATGATCGCCACCGTCATCATCAGCGGCGGCCTGCTCGGCGTCGCACTGCTGCAGTCGACGGCATTGCGCGCGACGCAGTCCACCAACGAGCGGTCGCAGGCCACCATGCTGGTCTACGACATGCTCGATCGCATCCGCGCCAATCGCGCCAGCGCGCAGAACTATGCACTGGTCCGCGAGAACGTGTTCACCGTGGACGGACGGACGGGGGCCTGCGCCCCGGGGGCTGCGCTGCCGGCCCAGCGCTGGGAGGCCGACAGCGTGGAGTGGTCGTGTTCGGTGCGGCGCGTGCTCCCCGATGCGCGGGGCAGGGTCACCGTCACTGGCGCGGCGGTCCCGGGGGGTGGCTTGCCGGCGACCTCGGGGGCCGTCGAGGTCCGCATCGAATGGTGCGATGCCCGCAGTGGCGCCGTCGGCGGCACCCCGGAGTTTCCGCCGCTCTTCACGGCCGGCTGCGCGGGCGCCGTCAACGTCATCGTCGCCCGAAGCGGCCTCTGAGGAGTCTCCATGTCGCCCACCCTTCTTCAGCGCGGCGTGTCGTTGATCGAGCTCATGATCGCGGTCGCCCTCGCCAGTTTCCTCCTGGTGGGGCTCGTCCAGATCTTCAGCGCTTCGAGGCTGGCCTACCAGACCAGCACCCAGCTCTCCCGGGTTCAGGAGGGCAGCCGGTTCGCCACCGAGTTCCTCCAGCGCGATCTCCGCATGGCCGGGCACATGGGCTGCCTCGGAGATCGCGTCCGGCGTTCCGCCAGCGCGAACGATCCCGCGACCCCCATCCTCGATTCCCTGTTCCTGACGCCCGCGCAGTACCTCGCACGGAACTTCGGTGCCGCCCCGTTCGCCTTGCGCTTCGACTTCCCGATCCAGGGCTTCGAAGCGGTCGGCACCGCCCCGGGAGGGTCGGTCAACGTCTCGGCCCCCGGCGGCGGCTGGACCCCGGCGCTGGATGGTGCGCTGGCCGCGTTGGCGCCCGCGCCCCGCGCCGGATCCGACGTCCTCGTCCTCCGGATCTTCAGTTCGGACGGCGCCCTGCTGAGGGAAACGCTGTCCGCCCCCGCCACCGGCGCCATCGGCCTGCCGCGCACCCTGCGGATCGAGACGGCCCGAAGCGCCCTGCTCGTGAACCAGGGCTACTACGGCGTGGCCAGTTGCGACTTCGCGGCGGTCTTCCAGGCGGACCTCACGGGTCAGGCGGCGGGTGACCTGGTTGTTTCAACGACGGGCGGCAATGCCGCGACGGCGTTCACGCTCGCGGGCGGCGACGAGCAGATGGCCTACGTCGCCAACGTCGCCCAGATGTTCCGGCTGGATCCCCTCGTGTACTACGTCGGGCAGGGGGCCTCCGGCATTCCCTCGCTGTTCCGGGCCCGGTTCGCCAATGGGGCCTGGGCGTCGGAGGAAGTGGTCGAAGGCGTCGATTCCCTGCAACTGCTTTACGGACGCGACCGGCTTCCGGCCAACCGCCGCGACGGGGCCATCGAGGACTACGTCACGGCCGACCAGATCGAGGCCGGTGCGGCGAACTACAACGAACGGATGCTGCGCTGGAACGACGTCATCGCCGTCCGGCTCGGGGTGGTGCTCCGCGGCCCCGAGCGCGCGGGGACGCCGGATCGTGCCGCCGCCAGCGGCAACCTTTTCGTCCTCGGTGTCCGGATCGACCAGAACGCCAACGAGGCGGTGTTGCGTCGTCCCTACGAGACCGCCGTGACGCTCCGCAACCGTGTGCTCGGGAATTGATCATGCGAATGGTTATCGGATGTTCCCTCCAAGCGTCTGCCCGGCAGCGCGGCGTCGCGCTCTATGTCGCGATGGTCCTGCTGCTGCTGGTATCGCTGATCGGCGTCGCCGCCCTGCAGGTCGCGACGATGCAGCAGCGGATGGCGGTCAACTTCAATGACTTCGCGCTGGCGTTCCAGCGTGCCGAGGGGGTCCTGCGGCAAGGGGAGTTCGACCTCCAGCGGCAGATCGACGCCGACCCCAACCGCCTCTACGACTTCTGCGTGATCAATGCCAACGCCTGGGGCGATGCCGTGCAGCCGCAGTCCGTCCCGGGGGTCTCCGTCCGCGAGTTGGTCGGCGGGGCGACCTGCCCGGTCAGCGTCGGGGGCGGCAATCCGATGACCGAAGGCCCGGCCGACAACCGGCGTTTCCAGCTCACGGCCGCCGCGGCGGACCGCGAAGCCGCCAACTCCCCCACTGCCGTCATCGTCGTCGAGACGGTGTTCGAGGTTCCCCCGGCGATTACTCCGCCCTGATCGAGGTGCCCCATGGCCACGTTCTCCCTGTCCCGCCTCCTCGCCGCGCTGGTCGCGACCGTGGTGGTCGCGGTTCCGATCCAGGCGCAGGCCCAGGTGGCCCTGTCGCAGGAGCCGCTGTACATCACCAATCGCATCAAGCCGGCCTTCATCATGGCCATCGACGATTCCGGCTCGATGCAGTGGGAAACCCTGTTCCCCGCCCAGGACGGCCGAGGCACCTGGAATGGGGCGCAGAACCGCTTCTACCACCCCACCGAACTGGCCCCCAACGGGCTTCCCCGCCCGTATCGCTCTACTGAGACGGGCAATGGCAATGGTCTCACCAGCTACCTCGAGCTCTTCCCTTTCCCGGGACGGGGTACTCCCGCCAACACCATCCCGCCCCTGCC
>JAJTHD010000072.1 GCA_021297925.1 Lysobacteraceae bacterium | reverse complement strand
GTCCGCGCGACCGGCCCACCCCCGCCAAGGAGTCCCGCCATGCCCGTCCGTGCCTATGCCGCCACCGCCTCCAAGGGCGCCCTGCAGGCCTTCGAATACGACGCGGGGCCGCTGCCGCCCGAATTCGTCGAGGTGCAGGTCGAGCACTGCGGCCTTTGCCATTCCGATCTCAGCATGGTGAACAACGACTGGGGCAATGCGCGTTATCCGCTGGTTCCGGGCCACGAGGCCATCGGCCGCGTGGTGGCCGTCGGCCCCGAGGCCAAGCGCGTCAAGGTCGGCGACCGGGTGGGCATCGGCTGGTTCCAGAGCAGCTGCATGGCCTGCGAGCAGTGCCTGTCCGGCCAGCACAACGTCTGCGGGACATCGAGTGGACTGATCGTCTCCGGCTACGGCGGCTTCGGTGAGCGCGTGCGCGCGCACTGGGTCTGGGCGACGCCCATCCCCGAAGGCGTCGACGCGGCGACGGCCGGCCCCTTGCTGTGCGGCGGCATCACCGTGTTCGGCCCGATCGCGCATTTCGGCATCAAGCCGACGGATCGCGTCGGCGTGGTCGGCATCGGCGGCCTCGGCCACCTCGCCCTGCAGTTCCTCAACGCCTGGGGCTGCGAGGTCACGGCCTTCACCTCCAGCGAATCGAAGCACGAGGAAGCCATCCGCCTTGGGGCCCATCGCGCGGTGGTCAGCACCGATGCGAAGGCACTCGCGAAGGAGTCGGGCAAGTTCGACTTCATCCTCGTCACCGCCAACGTCACCCTGCCCTGGGGCGCCTATCTTTCGGCGCTCGCACCGAATGGCCGCCTGCACTTCGTCGGCGCGGTGCTCGAGCCCGTGCCCGTGCCGGCCTTCGCCCTGATCGGCGGGCAGAAATCGGTCAGCGGTTCGCCGCTGGGCAGCCCGGCCACGACCTCGCGGATGCTGGACTTCTGCGCCCGCCACGATATCGCGCCGCAGGTCGAGCGCTTCCCGATGTCGAGGATCAACGACGCCTTCGAACGCCTGCACAGCGGCAAGGCGCGCTACCGCATCGTGCTCGACGCCGACTTCGCCTGAGCGTCAAAGCCAGCCCTTCTGCCGCGCGAAGCGATGCGCCTCGACGCGGTTGGCGGCCCCCAGCTTGCCGATCGCCTCGCTGAGGTAGTTGCGCACCGTGCCGTTCGACAGGTGCAGCTGCTCCGCGATGTCCTGCGAGGACAGCCCCTCGCCGGCGAGGCGGAGCACCGCGCGCTCGCGATCGGTCAGCGGATCGGCCTCCTCGCGCCACGCGTCCACGGCCAGCTCCGGCGCGATGGCGCGGCCGCCACGATGCACGTCGCGCAGGGCCTGCGCGAGCTTCTCGACCGGCGCGTCCTTGAGCAGGTAGCCGCGCACGCCGGCATCCAGCGCCCGGCGCAGGTAGCCGCCGCGCGCGAAGGTGGTGACGATGACGACGCGGGTGGGCAGCTTCGCCTCCTGCACCTTCGCCGCGAGGTCGAGACCGGAAAGCCCGGGCATCTCGATGTCGGTCAGCAGCAGGTCGGGGACGTGCTGCTGCACGGCCTTCCACGCCCCGTCGCCATCGCCGGCTTCGGCGACGACGTCGAGGTCGGTTTCCAGCGACAGCAGGCCCTTCAGCGCGCCGCGCAGCAGGGCCTGGTCTTCGGCAAGGACGATGCGGATCATGCGGCGACGCTAGCCGCGCGAGGCGGGGTCGTCCAGCGGAAGGAGCACGCGCAGGCGCGTGCCGGCGCCCACCGCCGAGTCGAGCTGCACTGAGCCGCCCAAGGCCGCGAGGCGTTCGCGCATGCCCGACAGCCCGTTGCCGCCGGACGCCCCGGCCGGCAGACCGCGCCCGTCGTCCTGCACGTCGAGCCGCAGCACGCGGCCCTCGCGGACCAGCGCGATCTCGACGCGGGAGGCGGCGGCATGGCGGATGACGTTGGTGGTCGCCTCGCGCAGCGCCATCCCCAGCGCGTTCTCCTGCGCGGGGGAAAGCATCGGCAGCGGGTCATGGCGGACGTCCAGCGCGACGTCTGCCGACAGCAGGGCCAGCCGCGCGTTGGCCAACTCCGCGGCGAGCTCGGTGGACCGCATGCCCGTGACCGCCTCGCGGACCTGCTTCAACGCGTCGCGGGCCACCGCCTCGACCTCGCCGATGTGCGTGGCGGCGGCCGATCCATCGCGCTCGGCAAGGCGGCGGGCCAGCTCGCTCTTCACCGCGATGACGCTGAGCGTGTGCCCCAACAGGTCGTGCAAGTCGCGGGCGATGCGCTCGCGCTCGGCGCTTCGCGCGAGCCGGTCGACCTCCTGCTGGCTCAGGCGCAGGGCGGCGTTCCGCGCCATCTCGCGGCGGCCGAAGATGGCGCCGACCATGACCGCGCCGCCGATGACCAGCGGCGCGAGGGCGATGGGCAACGGTTGGCCGGTGGCGTTCAGCAGCAGCGCGTAGGCGGCGACGACGCCGATCCCGACGACGACGGCCCGCGGCCATGGCTGCGAGAAGCCGAGCGTCGCGAAGGCATAGACGATGAAGGTGTTGGCACCCGGGTTCCACGGCGTCAGCAGGAAACCCAGCAGCACCATGGCCGCCGCGGCCCCCAGCGCGCGGCGTCCCTCCAGCGTGTAACTGATCCAGTACACCGGAAGGAACGCCGCCAGCGCGACGAGGGTCGCGACCATCGCCGGCCCCCGCCACTCCCCCGAGAAGGCCAGTGGAAGGAACAGGAAGACGAGGTAGACGAGGTTGACCCGGCGCCAGGCGCGCCCATCGGCCGCTGGCCACGCGGCGGTCTCCGGGGTGTCGGCTCGGGTGGACGAAGGCAGGCGGGCATCGACGGGACGGGCCATGGCCACAGCTTAGCCCCCCGCGGCGGCGCGGCGGCGGTCGGCCCGCAGCGCGAGCACGAGGAACAGGGCCGTATAGGCCGCCAGCACCCCGATCGAAAGAAGCACGTTCGGCGTCCGCGCGCCGACGACCCCGAGCGACAGCTCGCCGAGGTGGTAGGCCGGGAGGACGAGCGCGAACTGCTGCAAGGCCACGGGGAACAGGTGGATCGGGAACCACAGCCCGGAGAGGACCGACATGGGCAGGTAGAGCAGGTTGACGACGGCGACCGACGCCCGGGCCTCCACGAGACTCGCGATCCACAACCCCATCGCGCAGAACGGCAGGGTGCCCAGCATCAGCACGAGGGCCAGCAAGGCCCACTGGCCGGCGGACAGCACCACGCCACCGAGGAAGGCGGCCATCAGCGAGAGGCCCAGCACCACGGCCGCGGCGAACAGCATGGCCCCGGCGAGCTTGCCGGCGAAGTAGGCGCCCATCGGCATCGGCGACACCTGCTTCAGCGCGAGCCAACCCATCTGGCGCTCCATCGCCATGCCGACCCCGAAGCCGAACAGGGCCGGGCCGATCACGCCGAAGGCGCCGTAGCTGGCCAGCAGGTAGCGTGCGGCCTCGCCACCGCTCGCCGTCGGCAGCATCAGACCGAACAGGCCGTAGAAGGCCAGCGGAAAGAG
>JAJTHD010000110.1 GCA_021297925.1 Lysobacteraceae bacterium | reverse complement strand
GCGAAGCCGCCGAACGCGAAGCCGCCGAACGCGAAGCCGCCGAACGCGAAGCCGCCGAACGCGAAGCCGCCGAACGCGCGGAGAACGAGGCGCGGGCCTTCGCCCAGATGCAGGCCGAAGTCGCCGAGCAGGCCGCCCGCGAACAGGCGGAGCGCGAAGCCGCGCAGCAGGCCGAGCGCGAACGCATCGCCGCCGAGGTCGCCCGCCGCGAGGCCTCCCTTCGTGAGGCCGCCGAGGCCTCCGCGCCCGAGGCCGAGCGCAGCGGTCTTGTTTTCGATCCGGCCTCGGTGCCGGAGGCCGGGGACGCCGCCGATCCGGACACGGCCCTCGACACGACCGATGTCGATACGGACCTGCTCGAGATCTTCCTCGAGGAGTCGAACGACCTGCTCGACCGCAGCGACGGGCTGATGGCCCGCCTGCGCGATGCGCACGAGGACCGCGATCTGGTGACGGGCCTGCAGCGCGACCTGCATACGCTCAAGGGCGGTGCGCGGATGGCCGGCGTCTGGGCCATCGGCGACCTCGGCCATGCGATGGAGTCGCTGCTGGAGGCGGTGGCCGACGGTCGCCGCCAGCTTGACGGCGCCGGCATCATCGTGCTCGAGCGCTGCTTCGACCGCCTGCATGCGATGACCACGCGCGTCACGGAGCGCAAGGGGATCGCCACGCCGAACGGACTGATCGCCCAGGTCAACGCGCTCGCCCAAGGGGCCCCCCTCCCGGGGGCCATCCGCGGGGAGCCCGCGCCCACCGCACGCGTGGAGACGGCCCCCAAGCCCGTCCTGGGTGGTCTTTCACGGCCGATCGAGGACACGCTCGACGACGAGGACGGCGGCGCCCTGCGTGCGGCCCAGGAGCAGGTGCGCATCCGCGCCGACCTGCTCGACAAACTGGTCAACTACGCCGGTGAAGTGGCGATCTACCGTGCCCGCCTCGAGCAGCAGCTGGGGGCCTTCCGCGGCAACCTCAACGAACTGGAACAGACCACCTCGCGCATCCGCGACCAGTTGCGCCGCCTCGAGATCGAGACGGAGGCGCAGATCGCCTCGCGATACCAGCGCGAGGAGGAGGCGAGCAAGGAGTTCGACCCGCTCGAGTTCGATCGCTTCTCCACCCAGCAACAGCTGACCCGGTCGCTGGCCGAGTCGACGAACGACCTGGGCAACCTCTACGACTCGCTCGACGAGTTGACCCGCGGCTACGAAGCCCTGCTGCTGCAGCAGTCGCGCGTGAGCTCGGACCTGCAGGAAGGCCTCATGCGCACGCGCATGCTGCCCTTCGAGTCGCTGGTGCCCCGACTGCGCCGCGTCCTGCGCCAGGCCTGCACCGACACCGGCAAGCAGGCACAGCTCAAGGTGGACGGGGCCAGCGGCGAAATGGACCGTTCGGTGCTCGACCGCATGACGGCGCCGATCGAGCACATGCTCCGCAACGCGGTCGCGCACGGCCTCGAGGACGCCAACGGCCGCCGGGTGGCGGCCAAGGACGCCGAAGGCACCGTCCGCATCGCCGTCGCCCGCGAAGGGTCGGAAGTGGTGCTGAAGGTCAGCGACGACGGCCGTGGCCTCGACCGCGATCGCATCTTCGCCAAGGCCGTCGAGCGCGGCCTGGTCGCCGCCGATGCCCAGCTCAGCGACGAGCAGGTCTTCGCCTTCATCCTGGCGTCCGGCTTCTCGACCGCCGAGTCGGTCAGCAAGCTGGCCGGCCGGGGCGTCGGCATGGACGTCGTCCACAGCGAGATCCGCCAGCTCGGTGGCACCCTGCAAATCCGCTCGGTGCCCGGCAAGGGCAGCGAGTTCACGATCCGCCTGCCGTTCACGCTCGCGGTCACGCAGGCCGTGTTCGTCAAGATCGGCGACACGCGCTTCGCGGTGCCCATCTCGTCCGTCCAGGGCGTGTCGCGCATCGGCCGCCCGGACCTCGAGTCCCAGCTGGCCGGCGGCAGCCCGACCTTCCGCTACGCGGGCGAGGACTTCGGCATCTACGACCTCGGCCGCCTCGTCGGGCATGCCCCGGCGAAGGCCGAGGGCAGCCTGCAGATGCCGCTGCTGCTGGCCCGCTCCGGTGACCTGCGCGCCGCGATCTGCGTCGACCAGGTGCTGGGCAGCCGCGAGATCGTGGTGAAGCCGGTCGGCCCGCAGGTCAGTTCGGTCACCGGCATCTTCGGCGCCACCATCATGGGCGACGGCTCCGTCGTCGTGATCCTCGACGTGGCCCCGCTGGCCCGCCGCTGGAACGCGATGGCGGCCCAGGCCGCGGCGGAAGACCGTCCCATCGCCCCCGCCGCCGCGCCCCTGGCCGAGCGGAAGGTGCCCTACGTCATGGTGGTCGACGACTCGATCACGATGCGCAAGGTCACAGGCCGCGTGCTCGAACGCCACAACTTCGAGGTGGGCACGGCGAAGGACGGCGTGGACGCCATCGAGAAGATGGCGGACCGAGTGCCCGACCTGATGCTGCTCGACATCGAGATGCCGCGAATGGACGGCTACGAACTGGCGCAGACGATGCGCGGCGACCCTCGCCTGCGGGACGTGCCGATCATCATGATCACCTCGCGCACCGGCGACAAACACCGCCAGCGCGCGTTCGAGCTCGGCGTGAACCGCTACCTTGGCAAGCCTTACCAGGAGCCGGAGCTGATCCGCCATGTCTTCGAGCTCATGGCCGAGGTGGCTGCCCGTGGCTGAGGTCGCGCTCAAGGTCGCGCTGCTGGCCCGCGAAGGCGATGCCCGCGAGCAGCTCCGTCGAGCGCTGGCGGACCTGGGTGCCGAGCTGGTGCTGGAGGCCGACCCCAACAGCGTCGATGCCGCCGCGCTGGCGGGGTCGGGGGCCAGAGCCGTGCTGTTCTCTGTCGAGCCCGCCACCGAGCCGGCGCTCGATCGACTCGACGAGATGCTGGCCGACCCGGCGCTCGGGGTGATCTTCGACGAGGCGGAGACCACTGCGCGCCTCGAAGGCTGGGACCTGAACCGATGGGCCCGGCATCTCGCCGCCAAGCTGCTGGGCCGCGACGTGTTGCCTCCGGGCGCTCCCCCGGCCGAACACGACGAGGCCGCCACGCACTTGGAACCCTGGGTGGCGCAACCGGCACCGGTCATCGCCGACGAGGCCATCGCCGCGTTCGAGGTGGAGGCGGGCGTCTCCGCCGACACCGTCCCCAGCGCGCCGCGCCTCGACGAGGCGGCGCCCGAGGTCGGGGACATCGACCTGCGTGGTCTCGAGATGATCGACGACGCCCCTTCGGAGCCCGCGCCCTCGGCCGTGCCCGAGGCCGCGCCTTTGGCCGTGGCCGGCTTCGATCTCGACGCCGACGACAACGGGATGGAGGTCGAGGAGCTGACCCTGACCGAGGCCGAGCTTGCGGCCTTCGGTGATCTCGAGACCCTGACCTTCAGCGGCTCGTCCGACGACGAGGCGCTGGATGCCATCGTCCTCGAGGACGATGGGGCGGCCGAGGGGATCGACCTCGATCCCGAGCTCGCGCGCCTGGTGGCGTCGGTCGACGAGCAGGTGGAGGCGCAATCCCGCGTCGAGCGTCCGCCCCTCGAGCGTCCCGCCGAATTCGACGCCGACGAGCCGCTGCTGGTCCTCGCCGAGGCGCCCGCCGCGCCGCCGCCGCCCGCCGCGCCTCGCTTCGACCTGTCGGCGCTGGAACTCGCCCCGCTCGATGACCGGCCCGCGGTGGCGCCCGTCGTGCCCCCCCCGCCGCCGGTCGTCGCCGTCGACACGGACCACCTCTCGCTCGCACCGATCGTCGACGAGGCAGGCGGCGCGCCTGCGGACGTGTGCCGCTTCGTGCTCGTCCTGTCGGGCATCGGCGGCCCGGATGCCGTGCGCCATCTCGTCCGCGCGCTGCCGACGGGCTTTCCCGCCGCCGTCCTGCTGCAGCAGGCGCTGGATGGCGGACGCCACGACCGGTATGTCGAACAGCTCGCGCGCATCAGCCGCCTGCCCGTCGCGCTGGCCGAAGCGCGCGAAACCCCGCCGATCCGCGAGGTGCGCGTGCTCGCCGACGGCGCCACCGTGGCGGGCGCGCTCGATTTCGCGGCCGGTCCGTCCGCGCTGGTCGAGGCGGTCCAGGCCACCGATGGCGCGATCGTGGTGCTCAGCGGGGCCGATCCCGCCCTGGTCGAGTCCATCGCCGATGCGATGGCGGCCGGCGTGCGCGTGATCGTGCAGGACCCGGCCAGCTGCTTCGACGGCAAGGCCGCCGACGCGCTGCGTGCCGCCGGAGCCCCCGCCGTCGCGACCGTCGACCTGGCGGCCCGCCTTGATGCCTGTTTTCCTTCCTGAGATCCGGATCGCCCGATGAATGCCGAGCAGAACGACATCCGAGGCGTGCTGATCGCCGTGGGCGGTGGCCGCCTGCTGCTGCCCAACGCCAACGTGGCCGAGGTGATCTCCTATTCCGCCCCCGAGACCCTCGACGGGGCTCCCGGGTGGCTCCTGGGCGCGTCCCGCTGGCGCGGCTGGCGCTTGCCGGTGCTGCGCTTCCCCGCGCTCGTCGGCTGGTCGTTCGAAGGCGATGTGCTGGGCGCCAAGCTGGTGGTGCTCAAGGCGCTCGGCGGAAACCCCCGGCTGCCGTACTTCGGGGTGGTCTCCCAAGGCTTCCCGCGCCTCGTCAGCGTCGGCCGCGACCGCCTCGGCGCGCTCGATGACGCGACGGGCCTGCCGCTCGGCGTGCAGGCGCGGGTGCAGATCGGCGACGATATCGCCGTGATCCCCGACCTGCTGACCGTCGAACTGCTCGTCGACGAAGCCTTGGCGAAGCTGGCCGCCTGAGGCCGCGCATCAGGCCCAGTCCCCGTACAGGGCCTGTAGCGCCGCCAGCACTGCGAGCCCGGCCGTCTCCGTCCGCAGCACGCGCGGTCCCAACTGCACGCCCTCGAAGCCGGCCTTGCCGAGTTGCAGGTGGTCGCGGTCGCCCAGGCCGCCCTCGGGGCCGACCACCAGCACCACCGGCTTGGCCACCTCCACCTGAAGCGCCTTGAGGGCGCGGCCGCGACGCGGGTCGAGGATCAGCTTGCGCGCCCCGGCCGGCAGGGCCGCGAGCGCCTCTTGCAGCGGACGCGGCTCGGCGACCGTCGGCACGCGGGTGCGGCCGCTCTGCTCGCAGGCCGCGGCCACGACGCCCCGCCAGTGGGCGATGCGCCGATCGGCGCGTTCGCCGTCCAGCTTGACCTCGGTCCGTTCGGTCACCACCGGCTGGATCGCGTGCACGCCCAACTCGGTGGCCTTCTGCAGGATCAGGTCCATCTTGTCGCCGCGGGCGATGCCTTGGAGCAGCGTGATCGCCAACGGCGACTCGTTCTCCAGCGGCTCGCGGGACTCGACGCGGAGCGCCATCGCGCGCTTCGCCGCGACCGCGATGCGGGCGGGGTAGTTGGCGCCGTCGCCGTTGAACAGCACCACCGCGTCGCCCTCGCGCAGACGCAGCACGCGCAGCAGGTGCAGGCCCTTCTCCTCGGGCAGCACGACCTCCGTGCCGGGCGCCAGGGGCGCCTCGACGTGGCAGCGGATCACTCGCATCGGACGTAGGCCTCGATCGCGGCGGCGGTGGCGCGGTGCAGCACGTCGATCTCCTCATCGCCGATGCAGTAGGGCGGCATCCAGTACAGCACGTTGCCCAAGGGGCGCAGCACGGCCCCGGCATCGAGGCCGGCGCGGTACGCCGCCAGCGCGCGGCGGCGCGGGTGGTCGGCGTACGCGCGCTTCGTGGCCCGGTCCTCGACCAGTTCCAAGGCGAGGATCATTCCGGCCTGGCGCAGGTCGCCCACGGCCGGATGCCCCGCGAAGGGCGCGGCGGCCTTGGCCATCCGATGTGCCAGCGCCCGGTTGTCGGCAATGACGTCGCGCGCCACGAACAGGTCGAGCGTCGCGTTCGCCGCGGCGCAGGCGATGGGGTTGCCCGTGTAGCTGTGCGAGTGCAGGAAGCCGCGGGTGCGGTCCTCGCTCCAGAAGGCCTCGAACACGGCGTCGGTGGTCAGCACCGCGGACAGCGGCAGGCTGCCGGCCGTGAGCCCCTTCGAGAGGCACAGGAAGTCGGGCACCACGCCGGCCTGCTCGCAGGCGAACAGCGTGCCGGTGCGGCCGAAGCCGACGGCGATCTCGTCGGCGATCAGTTGGATGCCGTGGGCATCGCAGAGCCGCCGCGCCTCGGCGACGTAGGCGGGGTGGTGCATGCGCATGCCACCGGCGCACTGCACGCGCGGCTCGAGGATGAGCGCGGCAATGGTGGGGCCGTCGCGCTCGAACAGCGCGCCCAGCGCCGCCGCGGCGCGGCGGGCGCAGGCCTCGGCGTCCTCGCCCGGCTCGGCGGCGAAGGCATCCGGCGAGGGCGCGAACAGCGGTTCCATCAGCAACGGGGCGTACACGCGCCGGAACAGCGGGATGTCGCTGACGGCCAGTGCGCCCAGCGTCTCGCCGTGGTAACCGTTCTCCAGCGCGACGAAGCGCGTCCGGCCGCCGTCGCCGCGGTTCTGGTGGCTGTGGAAGCTCATCTTCAGCGCGATCTCGATCGCCGCGCTGCCGTTCTCGCCGTAGAACACGCGGGACAGCGGCGCCCGACCCGCTTGCCGCGGTGCGAGGGCGACAAGGCGCTCGGCGAGGCGAAGCCCCGGCTCGTGCGCGAAGCCGGCGTAGATCACGTGCTCCAGCTCCGCGGCCTGGCGCCCGATGGCCTCGGCGATGGCCGTGTGGGCATGGCCGAACAGGTTGGTCCACCAGCTCGAGATCGCGTCGAGGTAGCGGCGGCCGTCGAGGCCTTCCAGCCAGGCGCCGCGACCGCGCCGGATCGGCACCAGCGGCAGTTCGCCGCGGTGTTCGCGCATCTGCGTGCACGGGTGCCAGACGACCGCGAGGTCGCGGGCGAGGAAGTCGCCGGCCTCTGTTAGCATCGGCGCGATGGAAGTGTTCTGCGTCATGCCCCGAATGATGGTGAGCCCGGCCCGCCCTGTCCACGCGCCGCCCGCCCGCCGAGGGGCTGCCGCGTGAGTCGCCCGCTGCCGACCATCCACGCCATCGAGGCCAGCGACCTCGGCGCCTACCGCGTCGAGCGGCTCGACCTCGAGTTCGGCAACGGCGAGCGACGCCGCTTCGAGCGCCTGCGCAGCCGCGGCCACGGCGCCGTCATGGTCGCGGCGATGCCCGACCCCGACACCGTGCTGCTGGTGAGCGAGTACGCCGCGGGCACCCATCGCTACGAGCTGGGCCTGCCGAAGGGCAAGATCGACGCCGGCGAAAGCTGGGCGGAGGCCGCCGGCCGCGAGATGCGCGAGGAGATCGGCTACGGCGCCACGCGCCTGACCCGCCTGCGTTCGCTGACGCTGGCGCCGACGTACATGAGCCACCAGATCCATGTCGTCTTGGCCGAGGGCCTGTTCGAGGAGCGCCTCGAAGGCGACGAGCCGGAACCGCTCGAGGTCGTGCCGTGGCGGCTCGACGCCCTGCACGAGTTGGTGCTCCGCGAGGAGTTCTCGGAGGGTCGTTCGATCGCCGCGCTGTTCCTGCTGCGCGAATGGCTGCGGGCCGGACGGCCCGTGCCGCCGGACGAGGCCTGAGCCATGGGCTTGAAACCCGCGTCCCCGCTGCGTGCCGGCGCGATCGCGCTGGCCGAGGCCGCCGGGCGCGCGATCCTCGAGGTCTACGCGCGCGACTTCGACGTGGCGGCGAAGGACGACCGATCCCCGCTGACCGAGGCTGATCTCGCTTCCCATCACCTCCTCGTGGACGGGCTGAAGGCCTTGGCGCCCGACGTCCCCGTGCTGTCGGAGGAGGGCGCCGACTTGGCGTGGTCCACGCGCCGCGACTGGTCGAGGCTGTGGTTGGTTGATCCGCTCGACGGGACGCGCGAGTTCGTCAAGAAGAACGGCGAGTTCTGCGTCTGCATCGCCCTCGTCGAGGACGGCGAGCCGGTGCTCGGCGTCCTCCATGCGCCGGTGGCGGGCGTGACCTGGTCGGCGGAGCGCGGGGAGGCCGCGTGGAAGCGCGACGCGGGCGGGCACGAGCGCCGTCTGTTCGTGAAGACCCCGGCGCCGCGTCCGCTGCGCGTCGCGGCGAGCCGCTCGCACCGCGATGCGCGCACCGACGCCCTGCTGCAGGCCCTGCCGGCCGCGGAGCCGGTGGCGATGGGCTCGGCGATCAAGTTCGGCCTGCTGGCCGAGGGTGCGCTCGACGTCTACCCGCGCTTCGGCCCCACCTCGGAGTGGGACACCGCCGCCGGCCAGTGCATCGTCGAGGCGGCCGGTGGCGCCGTGCTGGGCCTCGACGGCGAGCCGCTGCGCTACAACCAGCGCCCGAGCCTGCTCAACGGCGATTTCATCGCCTTGGGCGACCCGGCGCTGCCGTGGAGGAACTGGCTGTGACGGCGCCCCTCGACCCGCGCGCCGTGCTGGACGCGCTGGGCGCTCCCGCCGACCCGACCCGCATCGAGGCCCTGCTGGCCGTGATGGCGCGGCTGCGCGACCCCGAGCGCGGCTGCCCGTGGGACGTGAAGCAGGACTTCCGCTCGATCGCGACCTACACGATCGAAGAGGCTTACGAGGTGGCCGAGGCCATCGACCGCGGCGACCTCGGCGACTTGAAGGACGAGCTCGGCGACCTGCTGCTGCAGGTCGTGTTCCATGCGCGGATGGCGGAAGAGCAGGGCGCCTTCGCCTTCGCCGACGTGGTCGCGGCGATCAACGGGAAGATGATCCGCCGCCACCCGCACGTGTTCGGCGACGCGTCCGTCGAGGACGCCGATGCGCAGACGGCGGCGTGGGAAAAAATGAAGGCCGCGGAGCGCGCCGCCAAGCGCCGCGACGCGGACGCGCCGCCCTCGGCGCTCGACGACGTGCCGAAGGCCCTGCCGGAGTGGCAGCGCGCGCTGAAGCTGCAAAAGCGCGGCGCCAATGTCGGCTACGACTGGCCGGACGTGCCGCCGGTGCTCGACAAGCTGCAGGAGGAGATCGCCGAGGTGCGCGAGGCATTGGCGATGCCGGCCTCGCCGGCCCGCGACGACGCGATCGAGGACGAAGTGGGCGACCTGCTGTTCGTCGCGCTGATCCTGGCTCGGAAAGCCAAGGTCGATGCCGGCCGTGCGCTGCGCCGCGCGAACGCCAAGTACGAGCGTCGTTTCCGCCGCATGGAGGCGCTGGCCCGCGCGCAAGGCCGCGAGTTCGCCGCGCTGTCGCTCGCCGAGCAGGAAGCGCTGTGGGCCGAAGCCAAGCGGATCGAGCGCGGCGGGTGAGCGAGGGCGATGCCGCGTCGCTGACCCGTCTGGTGCTGTTCGACTTCGACGGCACGCTGACCACGGTCGAGACCTTCCCGCTCTTCATCCGCTTCGCGGCATCGCCTTGGCGCGTTCGTCTTGGCGGGCTGCTGCTTGCGCCGCTGGTGCTGGCCTACCGCGCGGGTTGGATCTCGGGCGTCGTCGTGCGAACGGCCATCGTGCGCGTCGCGTTCTCCGGGATGGCCCGTGACCATTTCGAAGCGCTCGCACGTGCCTTCGCGACCGCTCGGCTCCCGGCACTGATGCGCGCCGACGTGCTGGCAAGACTCCGCGCCCATCGGGTCGCGGGCGATCGGGTCGTCGTGGTGTCCGGCAACTTCGAGCGGCTCCTCGCCCCGTGGTGCGAAGCGGAGGGCGTCGAACTGCTGGCGTCCGCGCTCGAGTGCCGCGATGGGCGCTTGACGGGCCGATACGACGGCCCCCAGTGTGCGGGAGAAGAAAAGGCGCGACGCGTGCGTGCCTTTGCCGGCGCGTGGCCGCGGGAACGTATCGAGGCGCACGGCGACACCGCGGAAGACCTGCCGATGCTTGCGATGGCGGCCGTGGCCACCTATCGCGGCGCACCATGGCCGAAGGGCGACGCAGTGCGCTGATTCATGCCGCCTCGACGCGCCACCCTTAGCCTCATCAGGCAGCTCCGAGAGACGCTGCGTGCCGTCTCACGCATCGATCCGCCATGACCTCGACCACGACCGGCTTCGCCAGCTTCCGCGAGTTCTACCCCTACTACTTGGGCGAGCATGCCAATCGCACCTGCCGACGCCTGCACGTCGTGGGGTCGAGCGGCGTGCTGCTGATCCTCGGGCTCGTGATCGTGCAGGTTTTGTCACCGTGGTGGCTGCTCGCGGTGCCCGTCTGCGGCTACGGCTTCGCTTGGGTGGGGCACTTCTTCTTCGAGCACAACCGGCCGGCGACGTTCAAGCACCCGTTTTATTCGCTGCTGGGCGACTGGGTGATGTTCAAGGACGTGCTCACGGGCAAGATCCCGTTCTGAGCGCGGCTCAGGCCTGCAGGCCGTCCAGCAGCCGGTCGAGCACTTCGCGCGCCCTCTCGCGCGCCAGCGGCGGGTCGTCGTGCGCCGCGATCCACAGCGCGGCGTCGATCATGCCGCCATTGAGCATCCGCGCCAGCGCCTCGGGGTCGGTGCGGCGCAACGCGCCTTCATCCATCAAGTCGGCCAAGCCGTCGATGATCGGCTGCAGCGAGCCCGCGGCATCGATCTCGCGGTGCCGCTGCCCGAGCACGGCGGGCGCGTCCCGCAACATCACCCGCTGGTACTCGGGCTCGAGCGCGAGGTCGAGGTAGGCCTGGCAGCAGTCGCGGAAGCCGGCCCAGCCGCCCGGACCGGCCTCGTAGGCCGCATCGAGGCGCGCGTTCGTCTCGGCGTCGATTTCCCGGACCACGGCCTCCAGCAGCCCTTCCTTGCCGCCGAAGTGGTGGTACAGCGCGCCGCGCGTCAGGCCGACCTCGGCGCAGAGCGCCTCCATCGACGTCGCGGCGTAACCCTGCGCGGCGAAGCTGCGGCGCGCGGAGTCGAGCAGGGCCCGGGTGGTCCGGGCGATGCGGTCGGCATTCCGGCTCATTCACATACACCATGCATGTAATCGGATACGATGTGTATGTTAGTTGGAGAGCGTCGTCGTGGAGCGAACGAAAACGATCGTGGTGGTGGGCGGCAGCCGGGGCATCGGCGCGGCGGTGGCGGCCCACCTCCAAGGGCAGGGCCACCGGGTGCTGGCCGTCTCGCGGGGGCCGGCGGTGGCGGGCGAGTGGGTGCCGGCCGACCTGCTGGCGGATGTGGGCATCAAGGCGGTCGTCCGTGCAGTCGGTGGCGCGCCGCTCGACGCCCTGCTGTACCTCGGCGGCAGCTGGGAGCAGGGGGCCTTCACCGCCGACTACGACTTCATGGCCTCCCCGCGTGCCGAGACGCGCGCGGTGATCGGCATCAACCTCGTGGCGCCGATCCTCCTCGCACAAGCCCTCGCCCCGGCCCTGTCGGGCGCGCCGTCGCCGCGCGTGGTGCTGCTCGGCGCCTGGCTCGATCCGCCCGGGGCCTACCCGGAGGTTGCCAACGCCGCGTCGAAGGCCGGCCTCCACGGCGCCGCGCGGGCGATGGAGGCGTCCCTCGCGCGCTTCGGCATCGGCGTCACGGTGATCGATCCGGCCAACGTCGCCACGGACGAGGTGGAAGCGGACATCGCGGACGGGCGCTTCGGCGCGCAGCGACCGATCCCGCTCGCCGATGTCTGCCGCACCATCGACTACGTGCTGGCGCTCTCGCCTGACACCGTGCCCGCGCGCCTCGTGCTCGCGCAGCAGCAGCCGGCGGCCCGCGCATGAGCGCCGTGCGCCGGGCCCTTGCCGAAATCGGGCCGCTCGCGGCGCTTGCCGCGCCACTGGTGGCCGGCTTGGTCGCCTCGACCGGCGTGACCCTGGTCGACACCGCGATGCTGGGGCCGCTGGGCGCTACGCCGCTGGCAGCGGTCTCGCTGACCACCTCGGTGGCGATCATCTTCTACGCCGGGCTCTACGGATTCGCCGGGCCGGTCGGCTTGTTCGCCGGCCGCTGCTTCGGCAGCGGCGAGCTCGAGGGCATCGGCCACATCGCCCGGCACGGCGCGCTGTTGGCCACCGTCGGCGGCCTGGCGGGCGCGCTGCTGATGGCCGCGGGCCTGTTCGTGCTGCCGTATGCGGGGCAGCCGGACGAGGTGCTGGCCGTGATTGGCCCGTACTGGCTGTGCCTCAGTGCCTCCATGCTCGCCTTCACCCACGCGATGGTGGTGAAGAACCTGCTCGACGCGGCCGGACGGCCGTGGCTCAGCGTGGCGGTCACCGTGTTGCCTGCCTTGCTCAACGTGTTCTTCAACTGGCTGCTAATTTACGGCCACTGGGGCTTTCCGCGCCTCGGGCTCACGGGGGCGGGCATCGCCAGCCTGGCGGCGCAGGCGATCGGTGCGGCGGTCGGTTGGGTCGTGGTGCGCCACCTCGCGTCCCTGCGGGAGTGGTGGGGGCCACGACGCTTCGAACGCGCCGAGCTCTCGCGGCAGTGGAACGAGGGCCGTCCGATGACGGTGCAGCTCTTCCTCGAAGGGGCCGCGGTGGCCGTGGCCGGCGTGCTGATCGGCCTCTTCGGCGCGGTCGCGCTGGCGGGCAACCAGATCGCGCTGTCGGTGGGCAGCACGCTCTACATGCTGCCGCTCGGCGTGGCGGGTGCCGTCACCATCCGCATCGCGCAGGTGATCGGCGCCGGCGAGTGGCCGCGCGTCGCCGCGATCGGGCAGGCCGGCCTGCTCGTGGTGACCGGCTGGATGGGGTGCTTCGCGCTGATGTTCCTGTTCGCCGGCGCGTGGATCGGCGGATGGTTCGTCGACGACCCGGCCGTCATCGCGGCGGCGGCGGCGATCTTCTTCGTGTTCGGCTTCACCCAGCTGATGGACGGCGTGCAGTCGGTGAGCCTCGGGGCGCTGCGGGGCATGCTCGACAACGACTACCCGACCCGGGTCTCGCTGGTGGCCTATTGGCTGATCGCGCTGCCGCTATCGGTCCTGTTCGGCTTCGGGTTCGACCTCGGGGCGCCGGGCGTCTGGGCCGGATTCGGCGCGGGCTTGGCGGTGGCGGCCGTGGCCTTGGGGTG
>JAJTHD010000160.1 GCA_021297925.1 Lysobacteraceae bacterium | reverse complement strand
GCCCGCCGCCTTCGCCCATGCGTTGGCCGCCGCTGCGGCCCACCCGGCGTCGCTGACCCGCCGCGTCCCGGCGCCCCCGGACCTCGACGCCGCGCAGGCGGGCTGGTCGGCCGTCCAGCCCGTTCCGGCGCCGCGCCGCGGCGGCGCCGTCGAGTCGGCCTCCGTGATGCAACATGAGCATGCGACCCTCGGCCTCGCAGTCGCCGCCCTCGCGCGGGAGCGCGACACCGCCTATGCCTTCTACGACCGCGACACCGCCGACCTAGCCCGCCAACGCGATGCCGCCCTTGCCCATGCCGACGCCATGAGCGCCGCCGTCCACGAGGCCGGGGCCCGGATCGTCGCGCTCGAGACCGAGCACGACGCCCTGGCCAGCACCCTGACGACCCTGCACGAGGACCTCGCCGGCGCGCGGCAGGAAGCCGACCACCATCGTCGCGAGCGCGACGCCGCCTATGGCTTCTACGAGCGCGACACCGCCGACCTGATCCGACAGCGCGACGTTGCCCTCTCGCAGCGCGACGCGCTCCAGGACCAGCTGCAGCGGACCACGGCCCTGGTCCGCCATCCCCTGGTCCGACTGCCCGCGGCGCTCGCCCTGCGCGGCGGTGATGTGCGCGTCGCCCTCCACTACCGCTGGCAGCGGCTGCGCGCCCTCGCGGAGCGCGGGCTTCGCAGCCTGCGGCAACGCGGCCTGGGCGCGACGCTGGCGGCGGTTCGCCATCGACTGCTCCCCGAGGCTCCCGCCCCGGTGGTCGATGGCACGGTCGACGCGCCGATCGCGTTCCCCATCCCCGCCGGGGCGGTGCGGGCCAGCATCGTCATCCCGGTGCACGGCAAGCTCGAGTACACCCTCGCCTGCCTGCGGGCCCTTGCCGGCGGCGGGCTGCCGGACGGCACCGAAGTGATCGTGGTCGACGACGCCTCGCCCGACGACACCGGCGACGTGCTGCCGACCCTTCCCGGCCTCCGTTACCACCGCAACCACCGGAACCTCGGCTTCGTCGGCAGCTGCAACGCCGGCGCGGCGATGGCGCACGGCGAGTACGTGGTCTTCCTCAACAACGACACCACCCCCTCGCCGGGCTGGCTGCAGGCCCTCCTCGGCACCTTCGCCTCGCACCCCGACACGGGTCTCGCCGGGGCGCAGCTGGTCTACCCGGACGGACGACTGCAGGAAAGCGGCGGCATCGTCTTCGCCGACGGCTCGGGGTGGAACTACGGGCGTTTCGAGGCGCCGCGCCATCCGGCCTATGGCTTCGTCCGCGAGGTCGACTACTGCTCGGGCGCGGCCATCGCGCTGCCGCGTGCGCTGTTCGAGCGACTCGGCGGCTTCGACGAGCGCTATGCCCCCGCGTACTACGAGGACACCGACCTCGCGATGAAGGTGCGGGACGCGGGGCTGAAGGTCCGCGTCCAACCGGCCTCGGTCGTGGTGCACCACGAAGGCATCACGGCCGGCACCGACACCGGCAGCGGCGTCAAGGCCTACCAGGTGCGCAACCAGGGCCGCTTCGTCGAGCGCTGGTCGGACGCGCTGCGCCGCCATCCGGCCCCCGGGCAGGATCCGGTGTACGCGGCGCAGCACCGGGCCCGCGCGCGGGTGCTGGTGATCGACGCGACGACGCCGATGCCGGACCGGGACTCCGGCTCGGTCCGGCTGTTCGAACTGCTGCGCCTGCTGGTGGACGAGGGCTGCGCGGTGAGCTTCTTCGCCGAGAACGGACTCGACGACGGTCCGTACACCGAGGCCCTCCGTCAGCTCGGCGTCGAGGCCTGGACGCAGCCGTGGCTGGGCGGCATCCCCGACTGGCTCGCGCGCCATGGCGCGCGCTTCCAGCTGGTCGTGGTGAGCCGCCATTACGTGCTGTCGCCGCTGCTGCCCTTGCTGCGGCGCCACGCGCCGCAGGCGCGCATCGTCTTCGACACCGTGGACCTGCACCACCTGCGCGAGGCGCGCGAGGCCGAACGGCTCGGCGACCCGGCCCTGCTGCGGGCCTCCGCCCGCACGCGCGAAGCGGAGTTGTCGCTGGTCCGTGCCGTCGACCGGACCTGGGTGGTGAGCCCCGTCGAACAGGCCCTGCTCGCGACGCAAGCGCCAGGCTGCATCGTCGACGTCGTCTCCAACATCCACCGCCCGCGCGGCCGGGGCCCCGGTCGCGCCGCGCGCCGCGACCTGCTGTTCGTCGGCGGCTTCCGCCACCCGCCGAACGTCGACGCCGCGCGCTGGCTGGCCGACGAGATCATGCCGCGGCTCCGCGATGCGCGGCCCGACATCAGCCTGTCGCTCGTCGGCAGCGACGCCCCGGCGGAGATCGTCGCCCTCGGGCAGCGCCCGGGGATCACCGTGCACGGCTTCGTGCCCGACCTGGAGCCGATGCTCGACAGCCACCGCCTGTCTGTGGCGCCGCTCCGCTACGGTGCCGGCGTGAAGGGCAAGGTGAACCAGGCCCTCGCGCACGGGCTGCCGGTGGTCGCCACCCGCTGCGCGATCGAGGGCATGGGCCTCGAGGACGGCCGCGACGTGCTGGTGGCCGACGACACCGGCGCCTTCGTCGATGCCGTGCTCCGCGCGTACGAGGATGACGCGCTATGGCAGCGCCTCGCGGACGGCGGCCTTGCGAACACCGAACGCGAGTTCTCGCCGGACCGCGCGCGAACGACCTTGCGCGGCATCTTCGCCTCGCTGCGCTGACGCCGCGTCAGTGACCGGCGTCGGCCAGACGGCGTTCCAGCGCCGCTTGCCCGTCGTGGCCCGGATCGAGGACCGACGCGCGGGCCAGAGCCTCGCGGGCCCGGGCCCACTCGCCACGACCAAGGGCTTCTTCGGCCAGTCCGCGCCAGCGAAGGGCTTCCTTCGCCTCCGCGGGCGACGGGCGCGTCGCGGCGCTCCCCGCACGGACCGCGAGGTCGGGACGGGCGCCGAGTCGATTCAGGAGGTCCGGCAGGTCGAGGTGGCCCGGATCGAGGGCGCGCACGGCCTCGACCTCCCGCGCCGCGGCCTCGACGTCCCCCGGCCCCGCGCGATCGAGACGTGCACGCGCGGCCGCGAGCCGGGCCGCCAGCAGGCGCCGGCGCCCGTCGAGCGCGACGGCATTGGCCGGCTCGCGGGCGAGGACCGCCAGATAGTCCGCCAGCGCATCCCCCGGACGCGCGGGCTCGCGCCCGACGGCGCGCGACAGCAGGACATCGACCGGCGGCTCCGCGGCCGCATCGACGAGTCGCCGGGCGGCATCAAGGGTTTCGCCCGGTGCGCCGAGTCGGGTCGCGAGCGCGAGCAATGTCCTCGCACGGTCCATCCGGCCGGCGGCCAGGGCCGGGGCGATGCCGGCGAGCGCTGCCCGGGCGGTCGCGTCCAGGCTCTCGCGCACGCGCGGATGGTCGGGTTCGCGCGCGGCAGCGGCCTCGAAGGCGCGGGCGGCGGCATCGGGATCGCCTCGACGCAAGGCGGCGTCCCCCTCGGCCAGCACGCCTGCAAGCGCCGCGTCGGGGAACAGCGCGCGTCCCAGCGGATCGCGGCCGAGCACGAGGGCGACCCCCACGGCCGCCACGACGATCCCCACGATCGCCCAAGCGCGGCGCTCAGCCCAAGCGGCGCGCATCGCGCACTCCCGGCACGCCCGAAAGCCGCGCGAGCACTCGCGAGAGCTGGCCGAAGTCGCCCACCTTGAGGGTCAGCGTCAGGTCGGCGAGGCCGCGCCCCTCGTCGTTGCGCGAGGCGATCGCGTTAATGTGGATGCCTTCCTGCGCGATGAGGGTGGTGATGTCCTTCAGCAAGGACTTGCGATCCAGCGCGTGGATCGCGACGTCCACCGCGTAGGTGCCACCGGCGCGCCCCCAGGTCACGGGCATCGCGCGGTCGGGCTCGCGGGCGACGAGGCGCGCCAGCGCGGCGCAGTCGGCCCGGTGCACGCTGATGCCCCGACCGCGGGTGAGGTAGCCGGCGATCAGGTCGCCGGGCACCGGCTGGCAGCAGCGCGCGAGCTGCATCAGCAGGTTGCCGACGCCGTCGACGACGAAGCTGTCGCTGCGCGCCCCGACCTTGTCGCGGGCCGCCGCCGCGGGCAAGGCCGGGATCGGCGGCGCTTCCTTCGGCTGCTGGGCCTCGTGGAGGGCGCGGCTGACCTGTGCCGGGCTCACGTCGCCGAGCGACAGCGCGATCATCAGGTCGTCGGCGGTGGCGAGGCGCAGTTTCGACAGCGCGGGCGCGAGGTCGGCACCCAACAGCGCGACGCGGCGCAACTCCTTCTCCAGCAGCTCGCGGCCGTCGGCCAGGTTCTGCGCGCGATCGAGCTTGTGGAACCAGGCCCGCACCTTGTCGCGGGCGCGGCCGGTCTGGAGGAAGCCGTTGGCCGGATGCAGCCAGTCGCGCCGCGGGGCCGCTTCCTTGGCGGTCAGGATCTCCACGAGATCGCCGCTGGAGGGCGCGGTGTCCAAGGGCACGATGCGGCCGTTGAGCTTGGCGCCGCGGCAGCGGTGCCCCACCTCCGTGTGCACGGCGTAGGCGAAGTCGACGACGGTGGCGCCGCGCGGCAGGTCGACCACCTTGCCCTGCGGCGTCAGCACGTAGACGCGGTCCTCGACCAGATCGGTCCCGAGCCGCGCCTGCAGCGCCGCGTCGTCGCCTTCGCTGCCCTCGAGCAGCTGGCGCATCCAGGCGATCTTCCGCTCGAAGGCCGCGTCGGCGCCGCCGCCCTCCTTGTAGCGCCAGTGCGCGGCGACGCCGAGCTCGGCCTGCTCGTGCATGTCGCGCGTGCGGATCTGCACTTCGAGCGTACGCCCCTCGGGCCCCACGACCGCCGTGTGCAGGCTGCGGTAGCCGTTTCCCTTGGGCCGCGCGATGTAGTCGTCGAACTCGCGCGCGATCGGCGCCCAGACCTGGTGGACGACGCCGAGCGCGGCGTAGCAGGCGGCGACATCGGCGACCAGCACGCGCACCGCGCGGATGTCGTAGAGCTCGCCGAAGGGCACGTCCTTGCGCTGCATCTTCTTCCAGATGCTGTAGATGTGCTTGGGGCGGCCGGCGACGTCCGCGGCGATGCCCGCCTCGGCCAGCGCCTCGCGGAGCTGGCGCTTCACGTCCTCGATGTACTGCTCGCGGGCGCCGCGCTTCTCGTCCAGCAGGCGGGCGATGCGCTGGTAGGTCTCCGGCTGCTGGAAGCGGAACGCGAGGTCCTCGATCTCCCATTTCAGCTGCCAGATGCCGAGGCGGTTGGCGAGCGGGGCCAGCAGGTCGCCGGCCAATCGCGCCAGCGCGAGGCGCTCGGCCTCCGGCAACGCGGCGGCACGACGCAGGCGCGCGAGGTGCAGCGCCAGCAGGACGGGCACCACGCGCAGGTCGCGCACGATCGCCAGCAGCAGGCGCCGCAGTCCTTCCGCGTTCGCCCGGCCCTCGGGGCGGGCATGGAGCGCCCAGACCTGCTCCGCCGCGCGGACGCCTTCGAGCATCATCGCCAGCCGCGGCAGCGGTACCGACGGGGCCGGAGCAGCCTCGCCCAACGCGACGAGGGCCGCGGCCCACTGCATGTCGCGGTCCGGCGACAGCGCGGCCAGCACCGAGAGCGCCTCGCGGGCGAAGGCCGGGCCGGCACCTTCCGCCGCGACGGCCTCCTCGAGCGCCGGCCATTCGGCCAGCGCCGGCGGGGACGCATGGAGGGGGCGGGTCGGTGCGGGATTCACGGTTCTGGAGGGTAGACTTGGCGGCGACCCCTCACAACCGACCCGAGACTTCTGCCATGCGGGCTCCCGTCCTCGCCATCGTCCTTTCGCTCGCCGCCCTTGCCGGAACGGCCTCCGCGCAAACCTTCTCGACGCTCGAAGAGCGCATGAGCGCCGCCGAGTTCGAGCGCGCCGGCCTCTACAAGCTGAGCCCCGAGGAACTGGCCGCGCTGAACGCGTGGCTGCAGCGGCACCAGCAGGCGCAGATGGCGCAGGCCGACAGTCGCGGCTTCGCCCCCTCGCGCGGCGCCAGCGATGACCGGCCGGTGCGCAGCCGCCTGGTCGGCACGCTTGACGGCTTCCGCAACGGCACGGTGTTCCGCTTGGAGAACGGCCAGGTCTGGAAGTCGATCGACCCCGAAGCCGTCCTCGAGGGCGTGACCCTCGAGGCCCCGGCCGTCACGGTGGAGAAGAGCCTGTTCGGCACCTGGCGCCTGCGGGTCGAGGGCTACAACACCTCGGCCAAGGTCGAACGCGTCCAGTAAGCGTGTCACGTCGACACCAGGCCACGACGCCCGGCTCACGCCGGGCGTCGTCGTTCAGGGGGCGTGCAAGGCCTCGAGCTGCTTGGCGAGGCGCTTCGCCGACACCGGGCGTTTCGTGCCCAGCTCCTGCGCGAACAGCGAGACGCGCAGTTCCTCGAGGTCCCAGCGCAGCGCCTGCCAGCCGGCCTCCAGCGCGATGCCGCGACGACGGGCGTCGTCTAACGCCTTTGCGAAAGGCTGCACCTCGAGCATGCGCTGCTGGTCGCGGGTGGGATCGCGCAGGGCACGCTCGGCCCGCAGCGCGAGCGCCTTCAGGTAGCGCGGCAGCTCGTTGAACGCCTCGGGCGGCGTGTCGCGGACGAAGCTCGGATGCACGAGGCCCGCAAGCTGCGCGCGCAGATCGTCGAGATTCGCCTTCGCCCACCCCATGACCGGTGCCTCCAGCTTCGGGCGGATCTCGGCGTACTGCGTCAGCGCGGCCTCGGCGATCTTCAAGCGCGCCATCGCTTCACCGAACAGCTTCTGCTTCACCGCGGCGATCGCTTTGTTGAAGGCCTCGCGGTCGCGGATGGCCGCCAGCGCAACGCCGCCCTGCCCGCCGTCCAACAAGGCCGCGAGGGCCTTGGCGACCAGATCAGCGCGCAGCTGTTCGGCCGTCGCCACGGCGGTGTAGACCATCGCGGTCTTCGGGTTCAGCGGCAGCTGTTTTCGCGCCGATTTCACTGCATCGGCCAGCGCGATCTCGGCGAGGCGCACCACGCCGCCGCCATGCGCCTGCAAGGCCGCCTCGCGATCGGCCAGCACGCGCAACGCTACGTCCTCGCCGTCGAGCACCAGCGCCGGGAACGCCGGCAACCCACCCGCACCGGCGATCTCGAGCGGAACCGGCTCGGCGGGGAACTCGCGCAGCCCCTCGCGGGCGAGGCGCTCGCCGGCGCGGGCCGCAAAGGCTTTTTCCGCCTCGGCACCGAAGCGCGCCTTCAGCGCATCGAGCGAGCGCGACTGGCCGAGCACGCGGAAGCCTCGGCCCTCCGCCTCACCGACGCGCAGATTCATGCGCAGGTGCGGCTCCAGCGCGGCCTCGTCGAAATCGAGCGCCGCCACCTCGACGCCGGTCGCCTTGGCGAGAAAGCGGCCGAGCGCGCCGGGCAGGCTGTCGGCATCGCCGTTCGGATACGCCAGCGCGAAGGCCCTGGAGAAATCCGGCGCCGGCACGAAGTTGCGGCGCAGGGCCTTCGGCAGGTCGCGGATCAGCTCGGTCGCCTTCTCCTCCACGAGGCCCGGCACCAGCCACGACAGGCGCGCGGCGTCGAGCGCGGGCAGCAGGTGCAGCGGCACGTCGAGCGTCACGCCATCCTCGGCGTGGCCGGGTTCGAAGCGGTAGTGCAGCGCCAGCCGCGCATCGCCGAGCGGCAGGAACTTCGGGAAGCGTTCGACGCCGCTGCCTTCCACCGACATCAGTTCGGCCAGCGACCACTCCAGCGCCTTCTTCGCCGCGGGATCAAGCCTGCCGTACCAGGCCTCCAGCGCCGCGGCGTTATGCACGTCCGAGGGCAGGCGGTCGAGGTACCAGCGCACCTGCCAGTCCTCGTCGACGACGAGCCCGGCACGGCGCTGCTTGGCTTCCTCTTCCTGCGCACGCTCGAGTGTCGCGAGATTGCGCTTCACGAGCGGGATGCGGGTGTCGATCTCGCCGGTCACCAGCGCCTGGCGCACGAAGATCTCGCGAGCCTCGTCGGGGTAGAGCCCGCCGTAGTGCACCGGCTTCTTCGGCAGCAGCACGAGGCCGAACAGACCGATCTGCTCCGAGCCCTGCACGCGGCCCTGCCGGCGCGACCAGTGCGGGTCGAAGTGCCGGCGCGAGAGCAGGTGCGGCACGGCGTCGATCACCCACTCCGGTTCGATCTTCGCCGCGGTGATGCCCCAGACCTTGGCGGTGTCGAGCAGGGTCGCGCACAGCACCCACGGCGGTGGCCTCGAAGCCAGCGTCGAAGCCGGGAACAGCCCGAACTTGCGGCTGCGCGGCGCTTCGTACAGTCCCTTCTCCGAGCGATGCCCGGTCTGCAGCGCGAGGCCCGCCAGCAGCGCGCGGTGGAGGTCGGCGTAATCGGCCGGCGCCTCGTTCTGCGCCCAACCCAAGGCCTCGCAGTTGAGGATCAGCTGGCGGTGCAGCTCGCGCCACTCGCGCAGACGCAGGAAGTTCAGGAAGCGCTGGCCGCACCAGTCGCGCAGCTTCGATTGGGACAGGTCCTCGTGCGCGGCGCGGTAGGCGTCCCAGAGCTTGAGGATGCTGACGAACTCCGAGCGCTCGTCGGCGAACGCGGCGTGCGCGCGGTCGGCGGCCTCGCGGGCTTCCTGCGGGCGTTCGCGCGGGTCCTGCAGGCCGAGGAAGCTGGCGATGACGATCATCTCGCGCAGGCTCCCGCGCTCCTTCGCGGCGATGAGCATGCGGGCCAGCTTCACGTCGACCGCGAAGGCCGCCATCTGCTTGCCGACCGGCGTCAGCTGGCGGTGCTTGTCGACGGCGCCGAGCTCGGTGAGCTGCTGCCAGCCGTCGGCCACGGCGCGTGGGTCGGGCGCGTCGATGAAGGGGAAATCCTCCACGCGGCCGAGGCCCAGCGAGAGCATCCGCAGGATCACGCCGGCCAGCGAGGAGCGCAGCAGTTCCGGGTCGGTGTAGCGCGGCCGGCTATTGAAATCGGGCTCGCTGAAGAGGCGGTAGCAGATGCCCGACGACACGCGGCCGCAGCGGCCCTTGCGCTGGTCGGCGCTGGCCTGCGCGATGTCCTCGATGTGCAGGCGGTCCAGCTTCATGCGCGGGCTGTAGCGCTTCACGCGCGCGGTGCCCGGATCGACCACGTAGCGGATGCGCGGCACGGTCAGCGAGGTCTCGGCCACGTTCGTGGCCAGGACGATCCGCCGCTTGGGCCCCGGGTTGAACACGCGGTCCTGGTCCTTGGCCGAGAGCCGCGCGTACAGCGGCAGCACCTCGGTCTCGCGGTACTTCCGGCGCTCGAGCACGTGGTGCACCTCGCGGATCTCGCGCTCGCCCGGCAGGAACACCAGCACGTCGCCGCGGGCGTCTTCGCGTGTGATCTCGTCGCAGGCGGCCAGCAGGCCCTCGTACATCGACTTCTCGGCATCCGGCTTCGAGGCGACGTCCGCGTGGGTGTCCTCGATCGGTCGGTAGCGCACTTCCACGGGGTAGCTGCGGCCCTCGACGCTGATCACCGGCGCGCCGTCGAAGTGCTTGGCGAAACGCTCGGTGTCGATGGTCGCCGAGGTGACGATCAGCTTGAGGTCGCGGCGCTTGCGCAGCAGGCCCTTCAAGTAACCGAGCAGGAAATCGATGTTCAGCGAACGCTCGTGCGCCTCGTCGACGATGATCGTGTCGTAGGCCGAGAGGTAGCGGTCCTTCTGGATCTCGGCCAGCAGGATGCCGTCGGTCATGAACTTGACCAGCGTGTCTTCGCCCACCTGCTCGGTGAAGCGCACCTGCCAGCCGACCTCCTTGCCCAGCGGCACCTGCAGCTCCTCGGCCACGCGATTGGCCACCGCGCGCGCGGCGATGCGGCGCGGCTGCGTGCAGCCGATCAGGCCGGCGGCGCCGCGGCCAGCGGCGAGGCAGAGCTTCGGCAGCTGGGTGGTCTTGCCCGAGCCGGTCTCGCCGGCGACCACCACGACCGGGTGCTTCTGGATCAGCTCGACGATCGCGTCGGCCTCGCGGCCGATCGGCAGTTCGGTGTCGATGCGCGGGTCGGGAAGCCGGGCCTCGCGGGCGGCGAAGGCCTCGCGCGAGCGGGCCAGGGCCTGCTCCAGCGCCTGCTGCGCCGCCGCCCTCGCCTCGCCCTTGGCCTCCGCAAGCCGCTTCTGCAGGCGCAGCAGCGCGCCACGGTCCTTGGCGAGGACGCGGTCCAGCGGGTCGGGGCGCGCGGCGCGGGGCGCAGGCGCGGCAAGGGTTTCGGCGGGCTCGCGCATGGGGCGCGCAGTGTAGCGCCTGCCCCCGGATCCGGCCGTCGACCGCACCCGTCCTGCTCCGCTCGACACGGACGAAGGTCCCGCCGGTGACCGCTGCTGCGCCAACCGCACCGCACATGCAGAACGGCACTCCAGCCTGCACCAGCGGTCGGGCCAGCCGCCGAGCATTCCCCTGCCCGGCGACCTCCGACGGGACGTCAGCACCCACGGCGGGTGCACAACGAGGACAATGACGATGAACCTCACAATTCGAAGGGCGGTGGCTGCCCTTCTCCTGGCCAGCCTTCCCGCCTCGGCGGCCATGGCCCTGCCCCCAGGCTTTCACCGCGCTGCGGCGGGCCACCTGGTGGGTGAATTCCGGGTCCCCGCGCCTGACGGAACCACCTTGCAGACCATGGTGTACCTGCCGGGAACGGGCGCCGGGCCTTGGCCGACCCTGGTCACCCGCAGTCCCTACGACCTGCCACTCACGCCGGTGAGCGGCTTCCCGGAAGAGCACCCGAATGCGGAGATCGAGGCCGACGAGAAGGACGTCGGCTGGACGGAAGCGACCGACCGGGGGTACGCCCTCGTGGTCCAGTTCGTCCGCGGCCGCAACGAATCAGATGGCACGTTCAGCCTGTTCCTCGAAGAGCGCGCCGATGGTGATGCCCTGCTGCGCTGGGTCGAGGCACAACCGTGGTCCAACGACCGCCTGGGGGTCTTCGGCGACTCGGCGAGCGGTGTGGCCGCGCTGCAGGCTGCCGCCAGTGGCAGGCCCTCGGTCCGTGCGATCTATGCGCAGGCCACCAGCCCGGACTTCCTCGGCGGCGTGATCTTCCCGGACCGCGCCATCAAGTGGGAGGCGTTGCTCCCGTTCGTGCTCTCGCAGTCGCTCGAGAGCAGCGAGGACCACGAGGCTCGCTTGGGCCTCGACGAGGCCTCGCTGGATGAACTGAAGGAGATGGCGGGCG
>JAJTHD010000236.1 GCA_021297925.1 Lysobacteraceae bacterium | reverse complement strand
TGACCTTCCCGTCAATGTCGTTACGCTCCAGTCGCCCTATCGCCGAGGGCCGTGATCGACTGGTCGCGGAGATATCGCGGGTTGGGTTCCTCCGGCCCGCGGCATCTTCTTGTGCGCTTAAAGCGCGTTCTGTGCCGATTCCGCCGATGTTGATTCACTTTCGGGGCCCGAGCTCCCGGTTCGCTCCCCGAAACGGTAGGATCGAAAGGTGCGGGGAGATCCAACGCGACGGGCTCCTTGGAGCGGTCTGAGGACTTGTTCCGGTCGGCGCGGGAGCAGGGGGCTCATGAGTCAGGGGGCCCTTCAACTGCAAATCCGCGTACGCCGGTTCAATTCCGACCCAGGCCTCCATCGAACCCAAGCCGCGCACCGCGCGGCTTTTTTCTTGCCGGTGCCACCGCCACGTATGATCGCGCCACGCCCGGGTGGCGAAACCGGTAGACGCAGGGGACTTAAAATCCCCCGGCCTCGCGGCCATGCGGGTTCGAGCCCCGCCCCGGGCACCATTGCTGTTGACATCCCGTCGATGCTGCACTTGCAACATCCGGCCGTCTTGTTCAGGCTGGGGGTGCCTTCAGGAGGATGGCGATGCCGGACACGACGCTCGAGTTGATCGACATCGACCGCCTTCGCGTGGGCGTTTTCGTCCAGCTGGACCTCCACTGGACCCAGCATCCGTTCCAGTTCAGCGCGTTCCTCATCAAGAGTGAGGCGCAGCTGGAAAAGCTTCGCGCACTGGGCGTCCAGCAGGTCCGCTGGTCCCGGGGTCGCAGCGAGGTCGAGCCGCTGCCGGCGCCCGTCGGCGCTGCCGACGTCCTCGAGGCGAGGGTGGCGCCTGCCGACGCCGATCGGGCGACGCGGGCCGCGGCGAGGAAGGCCGAGCTGGCCGAGCAGCAGGCCAGCCTCGACCGCTGCGAGCACTATTTCGCCGAGTCGTCCCGCCAGCTCAGGGGCATCTTCCAGAACGTCCGTGCGAATCCCGCGCAGGCGCGCGCCGTTGCGGTCGCCCAGGTCGATGCGATGGTCGGCGAGGCACTGTCCACCGAGGACGTGGCGATCCGCCTGCTCTCCGAGAAGTCGGGGCACGAGACGACGCTGCACGCGATGAACGTCAGCGTGCTGTCGATCCTGCTGGGCCGGGTGCTGGGATTCGATGCCGTGCAGATCGCGCACCTCGGTGTCGGCGCGATGCTGCACGATGTCGGCAAAATCGAACTCCCGGACCGGCTGCGCTGGCGCGACGACGTCGCGCCCGCCGCCGAGCGCCGGTTGTTCCAGGAGCACTGCGCGCATGGCGTCGCGCTGGGCAAGCGCATGGGGCTCGCGCCGGAGGTCATCGAGATCATCGCCCAGCACCACGAGCAGGCGGACGGTAGGGGCTATCCCGCCGCGCTGGCTGGCGAAGCGATCCGCCCGCTGGCGCGCGTGGTCGCCCTCGTGAACCAGTACGACAACCTCTGCAATCCCGGCAATCCGGCGCATGCGCTGACGCCGCACGATGCGCTCGCGATGATCTTCGCGCGCCAGCGCGACGCCTTCGATCCCGGGGTGTTGGCGGCCTTCGTCCGGATGATGGGCGTCTATCCGCCGGGATCGGTGCTGCAGCTCAACGACGAGCGCTTCGCGATCGTGGCCTCGGTCAACTCGGAGCGTCCCCTCAAGCCCCGCATCGTCATCCACGATCCGGATGTGCCGCCCGAGGAGGCCCTCGTGGTCGACCTCGAGGAACGTCCCGACCTGGGCGTGCAGCGCGCCGTGAAGCCCCTGCAGCTGCCGCGGGCGGTGTTCGACTACCTCTCGCCGCGGAAGCGCATGTGCTACTTCTTCGAGCGCTCGCTCGGCGCCCCCGGGGGGAGGTCGATGCGTGGCTGACAGCCCCTTCCAGTCCCTGATCGAGAGCGTCCTCGAGGCGGTCCTGCTCGTCGATCCGCTCGACCTGCGGATCACGGCCGCGAACCGCGCGGCCGAGCAGCTCATCGGCGTCCCGAGGGCCGATCTCGTCGGCCGGGCCATCGTCGATTTCGCGTCCACCTCGCAGGACCTGTTCTTCTGGGAGGACGTGGCCGCCGGCCGCGAGAAGGAAATCCGCTCCGACACCTTCCTGCGTCGCCCCGACGGAGCGATCCGCCAGGTCGAGCGCCGGGTCGCCCCGCTGTGCCTCGGGCACGCTAACGCCGGATTCGTCGTGTCCATGGTGGACCGCAGCGAGCAGCGGCAGGCCGAGCACCAGCTCGAGAGCATCATCGCCGAGCTGCGGGCCACCCTCGAATCCACGGCCGACGGCATCCTCGTGATCGACATGGAGGGGGCGATCCGGGGCTTCAACCAACGGTTCGCCGAGCTGTGGGACCTCCCTGAAGGACTGCTCGCGCGGCGCGACGACGCGGCGGTGTTCCAGTGGCTGGCGTCGCAGGTCAGCGACGCCGAGGCCTACCGCGACCGGATCGGCCAGATCGCGAGGTCCCCGCTGCTCGAGGCCGAGGACATGCTGGTGCTTCGCTCCGGGCGGGTCCTCGAACGCGTCACGCTGCCCCAGTTCGCGCGCGGCCGGCCGATCGGGCGCGTGTTCTCCTTCCGCGACATCACCCAGCGGCTGGCCGACGAGGCGCGCCTCAAGCTCGCGGCGCGCGTCTTCGAGTCCAGCCTCGAGGGTGTGTTCGTCACCGACTCGCGCTTCCGGCTGGTGGCCGGCAATCCCGCGTTCGAGCGGCTGACGGGCCTCGATGCGGCCGCCTTCGTCGGCCTGCCCGCCGCGACGCTGCTCGCCGGGCAGACCGACCGCGCCACCATGCGCGCGATGCGCGTCGCGCTGCTGCGAAAAGGCTACTGGCAGGGCGAGCTCTGGTCGCGCCGCCCGGATGGCCAGGCCTTTCCGGTGCTGCTCTCGATGGTCCGCGTTCCCGATGGGCAGGGGGGCACCCTGAACTACATCGGTTTCGCGAAGGACCTGAGCGAGAGCATCGCGGCCAAGAAGCGCATCGAGGAACTCGCCTTCACCGACCCGCTGACCGGGCTTCCGAACCGGGTGCTGCTCCGAGAGCGCTTCGAGATGGCGATCAACTACGCCAAGCGCGAGCGCAAGCCGTTTGCCGTCCTGTTCATCGACCTCGACCGCTTCAAGCAGATCAACGACTCACTGGGCCACGGTTACGGCGACCGCGTGCTGATGATCATCGCGGATCGGCTGCGGGACTGCATCCGGCAGGTCGACACGGCGGCCCGCATCGGCGGCGACGAGTTCATCGTG